>JAATFH010000188.1 GCA_015655315.1 Terriglobales bacterium | reverse complement strand
GTTTTCCGGCGAAGAGTCCAAACAGCACACCAAAGTGTCCGTGCTGGCAAAGATGGTTTTCTTTATTAAGGAAAGGATGGGCCCTGATATGGAGCATAGGAATGTTATACCGGGTTATGGCGGAGAGAGTGGGATTCGAACCCACGTTAGAGTTTCCCCTAAAAACGCTTTCCAAGCGTGCGCCTTCAGCCACTCGGCCATCTCTCCAGAAGGAGTGAACTCTTCTAAAGTTAACACATTTCGACAACCGAGCCGCTATGTTCGAGGCAGGCTGGTTCAGCCATGTGAGCACAAGTGCAGGTCTATTTCTGTGGCTGATCCAAACTATGTTCTTTCGGAGTTACTACGTCGTATTCAGGCTTGCCTTCGCCCTTCAGATATTTATCAAACCAGCCGGGGATGTGCTGCAATCGCTCGATGCGGTGCACGGGTGTCCCGGAGCGTGACAATCTTGCCGTCTTTCTCAGCGGCACGGGCAAAAGCGATGGTCTTGCTGTCGGGAGACCAGCGGGGCTGGCTGTCATGCGGTCCGGCGGTCAGCCTGCGCGGCGACTCGCTCGGTGCACTCAGATCAAGCAGCCACAGGGAGGTTGCATAACCCTTGTGGTCTGGAGTGACATCGACGCGGACAAAAACAGCGCGCGACCCATCAGGAGCCATTTGCGTATCGCCGATCCAGTGAAACTGATACAGATCGGTCTCCGTGATATTTCGCTTCGCTTGCGCGTCGACCCGTGCTTCGACGCAGAAGACCAGGCAACAGGCGATACATAGAAAGAACTTCACATTGAGCATTCAGACTCCATGTATGCATCCACAACAGCATTGGATAAAGTTGTACCATGCAAAGAAAATCGACGCAGATCGATCGAAGTGGGGAATTGCGTTCGCTACTCGCGCTTGCCATCCCGGTTATCCTGTCCGAATTGGGATGGATGTCGATGTCGATCGTTGACACGATCATGGTCGGCCGACTGAGTGCCGAAGCCATTGGGGCTGTTGGCATGGGCAATGCCATCTATTATGCGCCTGCGCTGTTCGGCATCGGTATTCTGCTCGGTCTCGACACACTGGTTTCGCAGGCTTATGGACGCGGCAACTTCGATGACTGCCATCGCTGGTTGTCTCAGGCCGTATACATCGCCATTGCGTTCACGCCAGTACTCATGCTCTTTCTGTGGGCTGCGCCTCTTACATTTTCATATCTTGAGATAAACCCAGCTGTCAGCCAACTGGCGTCGGACTATCTCCGCATGCTGAACTGGGGAACGCTGCCGCTGCTGCTCTACGCTGCGTTCCGCCGCTACCTGCAGGGTGTGAAGCGCGTCGCTCCTGTCACCTTTGCTCTCATCTCGGCAAACCTTATTAACTGGGTGGGGAACTGGGCGCTCATTTATGGGCATCTCGGACTTCCCGCCATGGGCGTGCGCGGATCGGCACTCTCCACCTGTCTCTCCAGAGTCTATATGGCTGCTGTGTTGATCTTTGCGGCGTGGAAAAACGAAGCTGGACGCGGCCATTCGCTTTTCGCCCATTGGCCTGGCCTCGTCCTCAACCGAATCGTCAGGTTACTGCATCTTGGAGTTCCAGCTGCAGGCCAGATCGTGATGGAGGTCGGAGCTTTCGGGGCGGCAACGGTCATGGCGGGCCGCCTCACACCAGCTGCGCTTGCGGCACATCAGATTGCACTTAACTGTGCCGCCTTTTCCTATATGGTTCCGCTGGGAACTTCGGCGGCCGCGGCTGTAGCCGTAGGCCACGCCGTCGGTGCTGGAGACGGCCCCCGAGCCCGTCGCGCTGGCTGGCTGGCCCTGGCGATCGGAGTCGGTTTCATGGCTTGTGCCGCTGTCGTCTTCCTGCTCGCTCCACACGCCGTCCTCATCGTTTACACAAATCAGGAATCCGTCGTAGCCATGGGCGTGCCGCTGCTCGCGCTGGCGGCAGCATTTCAGATCTTCGATGGCATCCAGACCATTTCCACCGGAGCCTTGCGGGGGCTGGGCGAAACGCGCGTGCCCATGCTGGCCAACTTCGTTGGATATTGGATCTTCGGACTACCCCTCGGCTACGTGCTTTGCTTTCGGCACGGGCAGGGAATCTTCGGAATATGGACTGGCCTCACGCTGGCGCTCGTTTTCATTGCAATGGTGCTGTTGCTGCAGTGGTGGCGCGCATCGTCGCGATTGATTCACAGTCCTGTCTAGACGATGCTCACAGGCTCGGCTTCCGCCTCTTGTGTTGTCACCGTCATTCGATCCGACTCCTTAAAGGTCAGGAAGAAGAGCACGAGTGCTGCCGCCGAGCATGCCGCGGAAACAAGCCAGATAGATCGCCAGGCATGCGTAATTGAGCCATTCGCGGAAGTATGTGTATACAGATCGACTACATAACCGGAAAGCCACGAACCGAGCAGCATACCCGCGCCGTACGTGATCAGAGTGATCATCCCCTGGGCAGCGGCGCGCAGTGCGACCGGGGCTTTCCGATCGACATAAATCTGTCCGGTCACAAAGAAGAAGTCATAGCAGATACCGTGCAGGAGAATGCCAAGCCACAACATCCACATTGCGCTTCCGCTATTGCCATAAGCGAAGAGCACGTAGCGCAACGCCCACGCGGACATGCCGGCGATCAGCATGTATTTAACGCCCAGCCGTCTGAAAAACCAGGGAATCAGCAGCATGCAAAACAGTTCCGACATTTGTCCGCCGGTCATCTTTCCCGCTGCATTCTTCACGCCGGTTTCATTCAGATACAGGTTCGTGAAGGCGTAATAAAACTGCAGCGGCACACAGATCAGAAAAGACGCCAATACAAAGATGGCAAAACTCCGCTCGCGAAAGAGTCGTCGCACCTCGACCGGGAAAAGGTCACTGATGCGAAACTCTACCGCTTTCATCAACGGCGGTGTATGTGGAAGGGTAAGGGAATAGAGAGCCAGCAAAAATGATGCCGCGGCTGCAACCCGCAGGGGTATCGGAGTCGCTTCCAGCCGCAATTCGCCGATCAGCAGTCCGGCGACGATCCAGCCGCCTGTGCCGAGAACACGGATCGGACCAAATTCTGTTTTGGGGTCTTTCATCTGGCGAAATGCCAGCGAGTTGGTAAGCGCCAGCGTAGGCATATAGCAAAGCGCATAGAGCAAAACAAGGATGTACAGCGGCCCGAAGGAAGACTTCACGGAGGCGGCCATTAGAAGGATACCGCCAATCAGGTGAACGGTCGCCAGCACCTTCTGCGTGGCAAAGAGGCGGTCGGCAATGAGGCCAACGAGAAAGGGCGACACAATGGCGCCGATAGCAGTCGTTCCGGCAACCAGTCCGATTTGAGCGCCGGAAAATCGCAAGGACTCGCCCAGCCATGTTCCCAGAGTGACGTACCAGGCGCCCCAGATGAAGTATTCCAGAAACATCATGAAGGCGAGCCGAGCCTTGATTTGTTTTTTCATGTCGATATCAGACTACACAAGGTAAAAGGCACGACAGCGCAATTTTTTGCTATGGATCGTATCAACTACAGTCCAATCAATATATCGCTGGACGTGCATGCAAGTCATTCTTCCCCTGTCGTTATGCCTGTAGTTCGTCGATCTGCTGTGCTTCGCCTGCTCTCTTGGGTTTGCCGGTGTAGTTGACGTTGACGCCGATCAAAACTGGTCTAGGGAGCGGAAAAGTTGTGCGCGGTGGTTGAATGACCGGTCAGTATGATCGTGGTGGAGTAGTCCGCGAAGCAGCCATCACAACCTCGGTAGTGATGGCTGCCCCACGAGAGCAATCTGCCAACGGACCAGCTCTGACGGGTGTGTCCGTGAAGGGCTGGAGCACGCTGGTCCAGGCGGTTATGGAACAGCGCCGGAACGTGTTTTACCAGGACTTGAAATGGCTGGTTCAGTTTCGAGGCCATGGCTTTAGAGTTAAAGGTTTTCCTACCGGCGACCTCCGCCCCCGCCATGCATGCCTCCACCACTAAAACCGCCGCGGGCGCCAATTGTCTGGGCATGTGCGGCAGCTACATGACTATAACCGGCAGCGTATCCACCACGGCCATAGCGACCTCTACCGTAGATGAATCCACCGCCATAGATGTAATACGGAGAGTAGAAGCCGAAACCAAATGGGCTCCACAGGAACCCGCCGGCCGGAAGCCAGGTGTAACCATAAAATCCGGCATTCCAGAACCAGCCTGGATAAAATCCAGGAGCTCCAGCATAGGCTGAGGCGAGGTCAAGGTTAGCTTCGCCTAGATATTGCGAACGGAGACTGCTCCAGTTATAGAGATCGTCCTTAGCTGCATTCTTGTCAAAGTCCTGCGGCTTAACAGCATCACTCGTCAGTACGAATTGATGTCCGCCTTTGATAAGGATCGCTTTTCCATTATCCGTAGAATTGATGCCGGAGAGCACAGCGGCCTTCCCGTCGAAAACACGCACCGTGTTGTTATCTGCGTTGAATTCATAGAGACCGGTTTTGAGAAGCTGAGTTTGAATCCCGTTTTGAGCTATAACCAGATTGTTCTGTTTATAAAGTTCATCCACCTCAATTGAAGCTTGCCCGTGATCAAGCTCAACCTCGGTATGAGTCAAGTTAGGGGAGATCATTTTGACGGCGCTGTTATCGCCAATACGGGCAAAGACGCCCGGAGTCAGCAGAATTTCAACTTTTCCATCCGTCGTCGTCAGAGTCTGACCGGGTTGCAATTCGGCTTTGCCTACAGAATGGACAGAAAGCGAATGTGGACCGATTGAAGCGTTTCCTTCAATGTAATTAAGAGTTCCTGGGCGGGCCTGGTTTGTTCCGTCCGCAAAAGCTGGCAGAGATACAGTCAACAGTGCAAGCGACAAAATGATTTGTAGCCTTGGCATTCTATACAACCTCTGTTGATTTAGATGTTCGCGGATTTGAAAGGACACAGCGGCGGACCCTCGGGCTCCGTCACCAGAGGCTGGATTTTTTCGCAGTATGAAAGGTCTTGGAACTCGAACAAGTCACATTTCAAGCAACTTCGCAAAAGTTGCATCCTCGCTTGAGATTCGGCCCGTTGGCCGCGTCGAGCAACTCTCGAACAGCCGATTTCTCATCTCATTTTCGATTGGCTAAGTGATACCGATGCAAATTGCCGCACAATAAGATAGAAATCACTTATGGATTCATTCGCTATGCCTTCGGCAACCTCCGATGCTGAGGAAATGCTCTCTCCTGATCGTCCCTCGGTCCCTGTTCCAGTCGTTTCCGAAGAGGCTGGAGTTCTGACGCTGCATTTTCAGTCGGAATATGTCCAGAGTCAGATGCTTCTCGACGATCCTGATTCTCTGACTCTCACCTACTCGCGAACCATGATGGCTTTCGAGCTGTTCAGTCCGGCTCCGGCGAAAATCGCCTTGATAGGCCTTGGTGGCGGTTCGATGGCCAAATGGTGCTATCGTCACCATCCCCAGGCTGAACTTACTGTGGTGGAGATCAATCCTCACGTGATTGCATTACGAGACCGGTTCCGGATTCCACAGGACGATCACAGATTTCGCATCCTTTGTGAGGACGGCAAAAAGTTTATTGCGGAAACATCCTGGAAGTTTGACGTATTACTCGTCGATGCTTTTGGAATCGATCATCTGCCTCCGGAGCTGTGCTCTCAACGCTTCTACGACGACTGCTATCAAGCGCTGACCGGATCGGGTCTGATGGTTGTCAACTTGTGTGAAGTAGATAATCGCACGATCCTCACCCGCATTCGCAGGAGCTTCAACAGCCAGGTACTACTCTCACTTGATAATGATGGCAACACCGTTGTATTCGCCTGCAAAGGAGAACTTCTCTGGCCGAAAGGCGAGTCTCCGGGATCTCTGCAAATGAAGCTCAGAAAGTTTGAGAAAAAGTATGGATTAAGAAGGGCTATGGCGCCTGTCAGTTAGGTTGTGTGATCTACAAGCGTCAACGCATTGGCAGTTCGTCGGTGTGTAAGAGGGCGGTTCGCAGAAAAACGCCCTCCGGACTGCTTCCTTCTGCCGCGTGTTTCTCATCCTCATCTCGCTCAGGCGGGAGTGACCTCAAATGCGAGCACGCTGCCGTCCTCAGCCGCGACCGCGAGTCGTCCGGTCCCGAGCGACCATGCGACGTCCGTTACTGGAGCTTCAAGGTACGCTGTGAGATCGGGATCATTTCGCTTGCTTGGTTTCCATACGGCAATGCGTCCTTCTGCACAGCCTGAGGCGAGCAGGGGACCGTCCTTCTGATAGCGCATGGCGCGGATGGGAAGACGATGATGCGTCAACGTCTGCTGCTTCCGCCCTGCCGGCCCTTTGCCGGAACAATCCCACACCGTGATTTGAGAGCTTCCGGCGGTGGCTAGATACTTCGACCTCCGTTCCCAGCAGATCTGAGCAACCTTTAAGGGATAGCCCGACATCTGCAGCTCTTTGCCGGTCGAGACGATCCAGAAGTGTACTGTCGAATCCTGGTTGCCATGACACAGATAGCGGTTGTCGGGACTCCAGGCGATACAAAGAATAGATCCCTTCCACTCGAAAATGCGTGTCGGTGAACTGCTCGACGGCTTCCAGAAAACGACCTGCCCATAGCACGCGGATACAAATTCTTCCGAGTCAGAGCGCCAGTCGATTCCGGCGATCGTATTTGGCTGCTCATCGAATGCCTGGACGAGTTCTCCCGTGCTCGACCAGAGCCGTAGGGTTCGGCCGCAGGCTGTCGCGAGATACCTTCCCGATGGAGACCATGCGAGGCGCTCCACCCAGGCGGTGCCACAGTCGAGTGTGGCAACAGGCGAATCACTCCGAGACTCCCAGAGCTTGATCTTGCCGTCCTGTCCCGCACTGGCCAACAGCTCCAGAGTTGGATGCCACGCTACGGCGTTCGCCCCGAAGCCATGCCCGCTCCACCGCCTGCGCTGCATGCCGGTGCTGGCATCGACAAGATAGATTCCGCCGCTGGCAGAGGCGGCGGCCAGCCAGTCTCCGCTGGCCGACCACCCGACAGAGACCGCAGCTTCGTCGAGCTCTGTTGCCCACATCCTGGGAAGAGTGCCTTGTACCGTCTTTTCCGCTAGGCCAGGCATTGCGTAAATCCCTCGTTCAGAGCAGCGCGATCAAGGTTGCGACCGATGAAGATCAACTGGTTCCGGCGAGGATTTGTACCCCAGGGACGATCCGGCCGACCGTCGAAGAGCATATGCACTCCCTGGAAGACGAAGCGGTTGTCCTCGCCCTTCAGACTAATGACGCCTTTCATGCGGAAGATGTCGGTGCCCTGAGTCTGCAACAGGAGGCTCAGCCACTGGTTAAACTTGCGCTTGTCAAGATTGCCAACGACGTCGATGCCCACTGACGAGACCTCTTCGTCGTGCTCGTGATCGGGCTTGAAAGCCTTCTCGATCCGTGGCGCTTGAACTTCGCTGCCACGCAGCAGCTTCGCCTGAAACTCTTCCGGATGATGTTCGGTGAATAGAGCATAGTCGCCGTCAGTGGGGATCTCGATCTTGTACGTGAGGTCAGTTCCATCGAGCGACAACTCCGTCGGCTGACCGATCGCAATCGAATCTCCCGGCTCTCTCGATTCCGCCGGTGCCGAAAATCCAAGCACCGCTTCCATCAGGACGGGTTCCAGATTTTCGAGCCACGTTCCTTTCGGTGCTGGTAGTAGCACTATCGTCATTGCGGGATCAGGGCCGGGCTCAAGTTGGAGCGTGTAGCTCCCGGCCTTGAGTGCGTAGACGCCGCCCCACTCAAACGGATACTCGGGCTCCATGAAGAGGGGATCGACCTCCATCGCGCGGTCGAGATTGAAGCCGCCGACGTTCAATACGCTATCCATGTCGATCACGGCATCCTTCGTCCGGTGGACCTTCGCCGCCGCGTTCATCGAGTGGATGCGACGCTCCAGCTTATCCAACTCGTCCGGCGCAACCAGATCGGTCTTGTTGAGCAGAATCACATCCGCGAATGCGATCTGCTCCTTCACTTCGTCCGAATCGTCGATGTGCTGCCAGACATGCTTCGCATCGACCAGAGTGACGATGCCATCGAGCTTCAGGCGAGCCTGCATCTCGTCGTCGACAAAGAACGTCTGCGCGACGGGACCGGGATCGGCCATACCGGTCGTCTCGACCAGGATGTAGTCAAACTTCTCACGGCGCTTCATCAGGTTCCCGAGGATGCGAATCAAATCGCCGCGCACGGTGCAGCAGATACATCCGTTGTTCATCTCGAAGATCTCTTCCTCTGCCCCGATGACCAGTTCCTGATCGACGCCGACCTCGCCGAACTCGTTCTCGATCACGGCAATGCGCTTGCCGTGCTCTTCGGTAAGGATTCGATTCAGAAGAGTGGTCTTACCCGAACCGAGGAATCCGGTCAGGACGGTGACAGGAACGCGTTTGTCTTCACTGACTACCGCTGTAGCCATATGTGTTTCTCCTTAGACGGTTGGGTTGACGGTGCCTGAAGCGCCAAGCGATGCTTCCGTGGGTTGCGGGTTGTTCTGCGCGTTCCGGCAGAACCGTTCGATCTCTTCTTCAGTAATCTCTTCGATCGAGGAATGAAGGGTGATCTGAATCTTGTCTTTGCCGGGTTCGAAAATGGCGATCACCGTTTCGACCTCAGGGCAGTCGTCATCCTGACAGTTCAACTCAGTCACCATCACAGTTACGTCGTCGTTCAACGAGAGCAGCTGCGTGACCCTCGCTTTAATCTCTTGTGTCCTCTGTATCTTCTCTGGATTTCTTTTTGCGAAGAGGTCCATTCCATTCCTCCGTAATGTATAACGAGAATACGATATCGTTAACGAGAAGTATAGGGGAGTCTATGAAACACGACGGAGTCATCACCCCAAAGCGCCTCATGCTCGGCCAGATCAGCATCTGCGACGGGTGTTGCTGCGGGAAGACGGAGAAGGGGCATCCTGCTGTTCCGGTGCAATGGCTCAAACAGGAGTGGAAGGTTCGAGGCTTACTGAAGCGAGTTCATCTCTCGATCAGTGGCTGCCTCGGTCCTTGCGATGTGCCTAACGTCGTGATGATCACGAACTCTGAAGGAACCCAGTGGCTGGCGTTTCTCGACAGCCGGCGGCACTACGCGATGCTTGCTGACTGGGCGGAGCAATCAAAGAACGCGGATG
Source organism: Terriglobales bacterium (assembly GCA_015655315.1). GTDB lineage: Bacteria > Acidobacteriota > Terriglobia > Terriglobales > Acidobacteriaceae > Alloacidobacterium. The sequence goes on along the minus strand of JAATFH010000188.1, from coordinate 11,332 downwards.
AGTTGCTTCCACTGCCGAAGGAGTTACAGGAACATGCCTTCGTCCCGTATAGCGAGCAAAGATGATTGGCGTTTGAGGGCAGACGATGAGGGGAGCGGCTCTTGTCACGGTCATAGCAGCCCTGGGGATGAGGCATGGCGTCGATCCCGATCATCTCTCGATCATCGATGGACTCTCCCGATTTCATTCTTCACGATGGAATGGCGTCTTCTTTGCCTTGGGGCATGGGATTATCGTCACTGTCCTCGCTGTCGGATTCGGAAAGTTGCTCGCTGGCTATGTGGAGCCTTACACGGCATGGATATTGCTGCTGCTCGGATCGGCTAACCTCTGGCGACTTTGGAAGCCAAAGCCGCATAAGCACCCGAAGCCGCCTCGACTCTTTCAGGCCAGTCCACTACTGCTCGGAGTTCTGTTCGGGATGGGATTCGAGACAGCGAGCCAGTTGTCGGCCATCCTCCTCGCGGGACAGCTGAATCCGTGGATACTGGGCGCGGTCTTCTCCCTCGGCATGATGTTGGTCGATGGTACGGACGGCTTCCTCGCCGCCCGAACGCAACAACTCGCACTGAGGGGGCATGACCGCTCCATGCAGTCTTCACGTGCCCTCGGGATCCTGGTGGTCGTGGTCTCTTTCGGAGTGGGCGTTGGGGAGCTTGCCGGATTGGATCTCAATCGCCTCGCGCTTCCGCTCGGCATTGTGCTTTTTGTAGCGGTAGTCACGCTCCGCCTTTGGAGCGGCAGGAGCCGAGATCAAGCTCATTCACTTGCGCCTGAGGGAGTGAAGAGTCAGAGCATTTAGACGTTTCTTCAGACTCCATAGGTACGAGGGAGAGAGAGGAAGACCATGGCGCGGTACCCAAGTGGTAAGGAAGGAGCCAAAGCTCTTATGCGTCGGTTCGAGTCCGGCCCGCGCCACTTAGAATTGAAGTCAACTACGGTAAACTCGATGCGAAATGGATCGCCGCTCAGGCGACGGCGGCCTTCTTATACCAATTGAGGACGCGCAGTGCTCGCAGCGTGTTCCACCTGCTGGGCCGTCCGTCACCATCTTCAAGCGGGAAATGGATCTTCCCCGGATGCGTGTTTTCCAGAAGCAAGGTGCCGTCAGGTTGTTGCTTCGACCGGAGCAACTCCATGCTTCGTCCACCCGCGAGTCTGGCGATCCGCCTGCCGAGCAAAAGTAGTCAAGGGCGCGCAGAACGTCGTAATGCCAACGGGTCGGAAACGAGAATTGCATCCACGCCGGATTGACGATTTCGCCGGTGCTCTTGCGACTGATATAGTCCAATCAGGAACTGGTAGCGGCTTGTTTGAGATCTATGGATGGTGTGAAGGAGAGGGTTCTTTAGTCTTCACTCCCGGCTCCAGCAGTTCGTCTTTGCACCCTGGGGGCGCGTTTACAGGATTGCATCGAGCGGCGAAGTCGCCGGGCAGTCCAACAGTGTATCCCGTCCACGGCGCTGGCTCTGACACCGGAAAGTCCGTGCTGACCATCTGTGCTCCGCTTGCCAGGGTCTGATCCCGCCGGGTCGTATCGTTTTCGCGGCCTTGATCGGTATTGAAATCTGCACGTGTGCGCACGATGTAGCCAGTCTTCACCAACGCACGGATAACATCCTGCTCGCCCTTATCGCGCTCCACGAAAGCGGCGTCGGGTTGGCCGGGTTCAGAATTCGTGAAGAGTACACGGTTCTGCAGAAGGGGATGACCCGTCAGATAGGCCGGAGCGGACGTCTTGTTGTAAAGAAGAAAGAGAACCTTGCCGCGCGACTCCGCCAGCGTCGGCCAGCGACCCGCAAGCACTGCGGCCTCCAGCGTGGGATACTTTCCACGCACCTTGTCGGGTGTGATCAGCTCTCTCTCAGGAAAGACAGAGCGAATCTCTGCGTCCATTGCATCCCACGTCTTTGCCGTCCACAGCTCCGCAGTGGTAGCGCCGGGAAGCTGGCTCAAGCGCCCCTGCTTGTCTTCAATCAACAGGAAAATCGGCACGTGCTTTGGATGCGCCTTCGACCATCCACGAATGTCCTGAAGACACCGCACAAACGTCTGGCAGCTGCTGCGCAAATTCAGATCTCCGAGATGGATTACCTTGAAGCCGGGCTTGTCCATCTCGTGGTTCGGATCGAAGTCAGGATCGGCGGGGAGCCCTGCTTCCTTGGTCAACGCGACGATCTTCGGGTGCGAGAATCGGCCACCTTTAGGGTCCGTAACGATATCCAGTTCCAGTTGACGAATGCCTGCATCCAGCTGCTTCGGCAGCGACTGATGGTGGTAGTCCACGCCGTGAAAGGCGTCTGGATAGTGGGATGAGAAATACTTCTCTTCGCTGGGCGCGAAGCCAGTGTTGTAACTGTTGTGTGTTCCCACGACCTGAATCTGATTAAGATGTACGAGTTTGTCTTGCTTCTTGCTTGTCTGTGCAACGGCAGTCCATGCCATCAAGGTAAGCAGGCCCATGGCCAACCTGGAACAAGTCATTCAGTATGAATCCCTTCGTACGCACCAGAAAAAAGCGCCTGTTATGAAGGTATCAACGAACCATCGTCAATCAGCTAACTTCCTGCTTTCGGATGAAGGTATTTTTCAAGAAAGGCAAGCTGGCGTTTGTAGGAGTCCAGTCGATGCTCGGGTTGCTGGAAGCCGTGGCCTTCATGTGGATACGTGACGTAGTCATACGTCTTCCCGGCTTTTTTCAAGGCAGCAACAAACTCCTGCGATTCCTGTGGAGGCACCTGGGGATCTTCTTCGCCGTGCATCACGAGCACCGGAGTTCTGATCTTGTCCACATCGGGAAGAATGTTTGCCTTGCGATAAACCGCAGGCTTGGCTTCCGGCGGACCTCCCATCTTCGTCTCCCAACGAATGCGTGAATTTCGATTGGTGTACTTCAGAAAAAGTGCGCGATCAACGACGCCGAACATTTCAATGGCTGCGGCAAAAGTATCGGGTAACTTGGTAATCGCGTTGGCGACGACCGTGCCGCCATGGCTGCCTCCGCCGATAGCTACGCGTTTCGGATCAGCCAGCCCTTTGGCTACGAGGGCATCGACTGACGATTGAATATCGTCTATCTCTCCACCGCCCGAATCTTCCACGTTCAGATTGCGGAAGTGCTCACCATATCCTGTGCTGCCGCGGAAGTTCGGCTCGAAAACGAGATAGCCTTCCTGCGCCAGATAGAGCGACCACGGATTGAGACTCAAAACCACTTGCCCTTCGGGCCCGCCGTGCGCCCATATCACCAGCGGATAACGTACGCCAGGCTTATAGCCCTTGGGGTGATAGAGAATTCCCGCAAGCGGGAGCCCATCCTTACCCTTGACGTGAAAGATCTCAGGCACTGGAAGGTCTGCCTGTTCATAGACAGACGGAGGTAGCGGATTGAGTGGGTGAGCCTCGCCACTTTGCACAGTCGCGACATACGTTGCTGGCGGACGAAGTATGGTTCCGCGCTGGAAGTAGATCGTCTTGCTATCAGGCGACCACTGCGGATCAAACTCGACTCCGGCAACATGCGTCAGGCGATGTGGCGTGGCGCCGTTCAATGGCACGATCCAGATGTGACGCTCCTCAGCAAGATCACGATTGGACACAATGGCGATAGACTTCCCATCAGGAGCGTAGACAGGCGTCTCGTCTTCCCAGTTGCCTTTGGTGAGTTGCTTCGGCTTGCCGCCTGCGGCAGGGATCAGGAACACTTTGTCCCAACCTGTCTGCTGCAGAACAACGGCGAGAGTCTTGCTGTCAGGCGACCATGCTGCGGTGTTGACAGCCCACGCGCCTCCGCGATCGTTCTGGGCCACGTAAACGTCGATGGCGGGGCCCTTCGCTATTCCAGTGCTCTGATCGAAGGCGAGGACTTTCAGTTTGCCTGAAAAATTGGGGCGGGAACGCTCCGTATAGGAAATGCGCGTGCCATCGGGCGACCAGGCTGGACTCGGCGCGAAGCGGTCGGAAGAGACAGCATCCCCGTGGTCGGGCGACGGATTATTCGTGGCATCCTCGCCCGTGTAGATTTCTGCAGGAGCAAGATCGGTCTTCGTCTTGCCATCTTCGCTCACTACCCAGAGTTCATTCCAACCTTTGCGGCCGGACTCATAGAGAATCCACTTGCCATTGGGATTCCACTTGGGCAGATGATCGGTTGCTCCATGTGGATCGCCAGGACCGACAGGGCCATCCGTCAATTGCACCGGGTCGCCTCCAGCAACGGAGACGATCCAGATATCTCCGTTGCTGACGTATGCGAGCTTCTTGCTGTCAGGCGACCAGCCTACTTCCGACTTGGCGCCTGACGTAGTGGTGATGGGAACAGCCAATCCACCACTGGAAGGTTCGATCGCGATTTGTCCCTTTTGGATGACAGCGAAAGTTTTGCCATCCGGTGAAAGAATGCCGGGACGAACAGGATTGCTGCGAACCAGATCTTCCAGCGTGATGCGAGTTTGTGCGAACGATGGAGCTGCCAGCATCAGCACAAGAGAGACGAACTTTTTCATCGGGGCTTTTTCTCCATCTAAAAACGTGAACTTAGAAAGTAAATTTACCAACCAGCACGAGAACACGGCCAGAGACGATCGCGCCCTGTCCAGTGCCGTAAATGCTGGTCGGCGAGCTTACTGTGCTGGTGATCAGGCCAGCAGAGCCTGACGCTACGTTTCCCGTTGGCACCGCGAAGTTGGGATGGTTGAAGAGATTGTAAGCACTGGCTCCAAGCTCAAAGGCCGTGTGCTCCGTCACCGGAACCTTCTTCGTCAGCTGGCTGGCGACGGTAAAGAATCCCGGGCCACGGAAGCTGTTCGGGCGCGTGTTGCCGAAGTCAGCCTGCTGGCTGCGAGTTGCAAACTGTGCCGTAGTAAAGCAGGGCGTGTTCACCGCAGAGCGTGAGCAACTCTTGTCTGCTCCCGGATCAAGAAGATCGGCCAGCACCGTGCCTCCAAACGTCGTCGAGAGGTTGCCGGGAATCTGGCTGTTCGTTACCGAGAAAGGACGGCCGCTGTATAGATATAGTTTGCTTCCGAAAGTCCAGTTGCCGACCGACGCCTGAAGCCAGCGATTGCTGTGCTTCGGCGCTACCCAAAGAAGGTCGCCGGTAAAGTTGCTGCGCGTATCAAAGCCCGTGGCACCATAACCTGCGCGAGGGTTGTAAGGGTTATAGACAAACAGCGTCGTGGAGGTGCCGGAGGGTGGATCAAGCTGAAGAGAATGGCTCCATGTGTAAAAGGCCTGTGCCTGGAAGCCATAGCTGAAAGAGTGGCGCACCTGCGCGACGAGTCCATTGTAGTTGGAGTAGCCGGAGGTAAGTACCTGGCTTACCGTGGAGAATCTAGGGTCAGGAATCGAAGCAGGCAGGCTGCCAAATCCATTGGGATAACGGCTGGGCGTACCGATATAAGCATTGGCGTCGGCATTCGTGACAGCTTCGTCGTATCCGTGATTGCCTGAGTAGGTGAGGACGAAGACATCCCGCGAGCTAAGGGGCTGCTCAATTTCAAAACTCCATTCCAGCACCTTGATCGTGTGGAAGTGATTGGGATATGCGTAAAACGTCGGCGCGGCAAACTTCACTTTGCCGAGTGCCGCCTGAAGGTCCGTCAGGTTATCGCCTTCCGAAAAGCCATTCTGGAAGGCCAGATTTGAGGCAAAGGCTACCGCTTGCGAGCTGTTGGGATCGGTGTTGAGAGCAACGTCTCCATAGCTGACAGTGGGCGTGAACTTGTTTGGCGCGTTGCCGAAAATATTTGCCGCGACGTTTCCAGCGAATGTATTGGCGAAAAGCCCCACGCCGCCGCGAACAACGGTTTTGCCGTCTCCGAATGGTGACCAGGCGATGCCGACGCGAGGTTCGTAGACGACACCTTCAAGGTTGGCGAAGGTTTTGTTGAGTCCGGTTTGGATGGTGGCGTTATAAGGAACGTTCGCTCCTGCCTGATAGCCGTTGGAAAGAAATGCTGTGTTGAGCCGTGAGAAGCAATCTTCTTTGCAGGAAGGATTGCCCTGCAGCTCGAAGCGCACGCCGTAGGTGATGTTGAGATTCTGGCGCGCTCTCCATTCGTCCTGTCCGTAAAAACCAAGCGAGTTCAGACGTGTATGTGCTGTCGACAGCAGTGGAAACGATTGCTTGAAAGTACTGCCGGTTCCAGTGCTGTTCACCGTGCCGATGGCAAAGTCAGTGAGATCGGTAAAAGTGTAAGCGCCAGTCACAGAGCCGCTGGCGATGCTGGAATCGGAGATACGATTATTGCGGTCGTTGACCCCGACTTGAATGGTGTGACGTCCGTGACTCCATGAAACATCATCGATAAGTTGAAACTGTTCGCCGCGTCGCCCGGTGGGCAGCAGCGCATTCACGTTGGCGAATCCTGTTCCCGTACTGCTATTCGCGCCTCCATTCGCACCGCCGTCATTGAATGTGAAGTTACCGGGAAACGCAGCCTGCGCCGCCGGAAAATTTGCCACACCAAAAACCGCCGAGTACCAGTTGCCGCTGGCGATGAAGTTATTCACAAGGTTCGGCGTGAGGGTGTAGGTGTAATTGAGCTGCGGAATAGTCCAGGGCTGATTGCTCTGTTGATTAAAAAGAGGGCTGATAGGACTGGTGGCGCTCGCCTGAATACCCCAATCACGGCTGATGCGGAAATAGATCTTCTGCTTGTCGTTGATGTTGTAATCAACGCGGCCGGAAACAAACGTCTCTGTGTTGAGGCTGGAAGCATTTGTTCCAAAGGCGACAGAGCAGGGGACATCTTTACCAAACTGCTGGCCACTTGTTCCATTGACATAGGTGCCGGAAAAGGTCTCTTTACCGCAGCCGAGGTTGCCTGTGCCGTCCTGCAAAGGGCCGGTGCCATTCGAGACAGGCACAGCACGATTGCTTCCGGGAGCTGCGTTGTAAAGCGCAAACAATTGTTGATAGAGCGGTACCGAACCGGCCGGAATATGCGCCAACGTATATTGCTGAAACTGTGGCGAGGGCAGTGAAATTACTCCGCTCGAGGGCAATGCATAACGCAGGCCTTCGGTATTTGCGAAGAAGAGCAGCTTGTTCCTGATGATCGGGCCGCCGATCGATGCCGCGTATTGATTGGCGACGGCACGTCCGCGCGGTGTGCCTGTCAGATTATTGAAGTAGTCATTGGCGTTGAAGATTGCGTCGTTGTAGTTCTCAACGAGGTTGCCATGAAATTCATTTGTTCCGGAACGGGTGATGTAGTTCACCTGCGCTCCGGCCATGCGTCCGTATTGCGCACTGAAAGCGCTCACGACGACGGCTGCTTCCTGAATATCGTTTGCGCCGAGCGTGTTGTTACTGGCTCCTGATTTGTTGTTGAGGTTATAGGGCTCGGTAATGTCGGCTCCATTGACCGTGAACAGTGCAGAGCTGAAGGGCAAGCCATTGACGTTGAAGTTTGTGTTGCCCCCACCTACATTCAGACGAAGCCCGGGGGTAGTGAATGCAATGTTAGTGATGTCGCCCCCGTTGATCGGCATGTTCGTGACCTCTTTCAGGCTGAAAGAGGTCGCCTGATTGGCATTTTCCGTTTCAAGTAATGGGGTATCGCTGCTGACATACACCGACTGACTCACCGAATCTACAGAAAGTGTCAGGTTCACTTGCTGCTCCTGCCCAACGAGCAGGTTAAAGCGCGAAGTGCTGGTGGTCTGGTTAGTAGCTGCCGCAGAGATGGTGTACTCGCCCGGCTTCAGAAATGGAAAGCGGTATTGGCCTGAGTCATTGGTCTTCGTGGTCCGAAGAGTGCCGGTATCCGTCTGCTGAATCGTCACTGTCGCATCCGGTACGACGGCTCCAGTGCTATCGCTCACTGAACCAACTACCGTACCGCTGGTAAGAGTCTGGCCAAAGACAGATGCTGTCGAAAGAACTAATAAAAATGCAAATACATAAGTACTGATTCGTGAGTTCATTGTTTTGTTCCTAAACGAATGGCTACTACTAAGTTCGTGGAATTGAGATCTCTGCACAGAGAGCAGTACTATGCGTCACAGAAAAGCGAGGAATCCCCACACTCTCGAAGGGTAGACAACACAGGCTGCTTCGGCAGTCCTGTACTGTGTCAAGTCTCGTATAACCACAGACTTGGACTTCAGAGATTGTGGTATCTATTCAGCGCATGCGAATTGTGCACAGAGTACAACCATCTACACGCTAATAACTTTGCAGAAACAGCGACAGGGGCTTTGTAGATGTCGAGAGGCAATGTCAGAAACGACATCGAACTGGCTGGGAAGGGCACACAGGATCACTGTCAGTGGCTTTTACCGAGATAAACCTGTGCTCCATATGAATTTTTTATATCAGATATCAGGCAGTGTCAAATTAACAACTATTCCACGTACGATGGCATGAAGTTAGTTTATGAACTGCGTGCTAACGAATATGAAAGATCGCAGCCAATTGCCGGTCGACGGTATAGGTCTGAATGCCTGCATCAACTTTGTCAGTTAGTCGTTCAGCCACATGAAGTTAGGGATGCGCCTAAATGGCGATTCTGAATATTTAGAAGCTTAGGAGTGAGGCTAAACTCCCATCCATATATTCGACGCCTGTGAGCTACGCGATCCCTCGATAGGGAACAAGCGTGGACGTCTGCAGGATCTTAGTCCTTGATTTCGGGTCTCAACCAATCGACAGAGTGTTTTTCAATCGCAATTCTCACCAGTTGACTCCGTGTTCTCACTCTCGCCTTGTGAAATAACTCCTGAATCACAGCTTTGACGGAGCTTTCGGAGATCTTAAGACTCCATGCAATCTCCTTGTTCGTGAGCCCGTCGAGAATGCCTCGCAAAACCTCGCTTTGGCGGAGCGTGAGGGGTTGGGCGCGCTCGATGTTCTGTTGTCGCGCACTTCTACCACCGAAGAGAGTATGGGCGACTCCGGTGTCCAACCAAATCTCGCCTCTCATGACCTGGTGGATCGCTGTAACCAGCTGATCGAGGCTACTGTGTTTCAGGAAGATGCCTGAGGCCCCAGTCTCCATGGCCTGGAGCGTGGCCGCATCAGACATGCCCGCCGTAACCATCAAAACTTTCGCTGTCCCAAGATGGCTCTTTAATTCCGGGAGTAAACTCGATCCTTGTTCCTCGCCAAGATCGTAATCGAGCAATACGACATCGACAGGCGTCCCTGAATATTTGGCAATGGCCTCGCTTACAGTGCCACACTGACCCACGATGTGAAAGGCCGGGTCGGCTTCCAGAAGCCTGCTCAGGCTCTCCCGAAAGAGGCTGTGGTCGTCCACCAGCAGTATACGAATTGCGTTCATTCCCTAGTCTTGTCCTAATGACAGCGTAGGAGTCAGGTTAACAACAAAACACGCGCCGCCAGGGATTGGATGATAATGCAGTTCACCGCGGAACGAGCGGACGAATCCGCGTGACAAATACAGCCCGAGACCGCTTGCCGCTGCTCCGGCCTGAAATGGCCGGAAGAGGTCTTCTGGATGAGCCACTCCGCCACCATTATCGACAACTTCCACCAGGACCTGGTTGCCGTTGTTCTTCGCCCTGATGGAGATAACCCGGTTGCTTTGATTTGAGAGTGCTCGCACGCTGTTGGCAATTAAATTGAGAAATACCTGCATGAGGCTGGAGCGGTCAGCCCATACCATTGGCAAGCCAGGCTCAACAGCCCAATGTGTCACGATATCTTCCTCTACCAATGCGGGCGCGACTACGATCTTCAATTCATCGAGAAGGGCAGCGAGATCGACCTCGGTGGCCTGGTCGCTGGACTGTCGAAGATTGATGCTGGCGATGCGTTCGAGCGCAACGACAAGGTTGCCAAGCGCCTCGAAATCCTTGTTTCCAGCCAGCGATCCGCAATGCGCGAGATTCTGATGAACGGCGGCAATGGCTCCAGACACATTGCGAATCTCATGGGAAACGGCGCCGATTGCGATGCGAGACCCGGCAAGCAACTGATGCAGGCCGGATACTTCATGCGTTCTGAATTCTTCGGAAGCATCCAGCACCATGGCCGTGAGCCGTGCTCCAGCATCCGTGCGATAGGTAGAAAAACAGATATCTGCAAGGAAGGTTTCTCCGTCTTCGCGTTGTCCGCGCGCCTGCATGACGGTGCGAAAGTTTTGTTGAGAGGCCTCATGCCTGGAAACATTTGTCAGAGAAGGCAGATAACGGTAGATCAATCTTCCCTGAAGCTCACCTTGAGGAACAGCCAACATGCGGTGCGCGGCCTCGTTCGCCATTAACACGCTGCCATTCGCATCCGTTGTAACAATGGCGGCAGGGCTGCTTTCGATCAGAATTGTCAACTGCTCTTCAGCTTCGCGGCGTGCGTCTCTCTGTTGCTCGATTTCGTGAAGATGTTGCAACGCCGTCTGACGATTAAGGGTCACAATGCGAACGTACAGACCGGCACCGATGAATGCCGCGAAATAGAGCACATCGCGGGATACGCCTGTTCGCAGGTTCCAGGTGAGATCATCGAAAAATTCTGCCAACAGGGTGCACAGGATTGCGAACGCAGCAATCTCCCATGCGTTCAACGCAGCGCCAACCGCAAGCATTGGAATCAGGTAAAGGAACCCAAGCGGAATTTCGCCAACGACCCACCAGTCCAAAAGAGCGATCACTACGATGATGACTCCAGCTCTGAGCAGGGCCGATCGTTTATCTCCTTTGAATAATGCCGCGTACATATGCTCCTGGGATGCCGTGGCGATGCGCACGGCGATGCTGCCTTTATTGTCGATGCTGCTGCCTTGCCAATGATTCATCTGAGAGCGTAATTGGCCAAAAGATAGGTTCATCAAACCGAAAGATGTAACTCAACGGCTGAAAGATAGAGCCACGGCTCATAGCCAGCAAACTATGCTGAGAATTGTCCGCTACTTTGGATTGCACTTTTTGCGAAAAAGAGCGCGTGCCCCGGACTATTTCTCGCAGGTATTACAAGAGTTCTCAAATGAAAATTGCAAAATTCCTATTGCTTAAGATCGCCTGCGGCGCTGCGGTCTTGGGGCTTCTGTTCGTGCCCAACCGCCCCCTTGCCGCCCAGCAGATTCTTACCTGGGATCAGATTAAGACAAAGTTTGAAGCAGCAAACCCGACGTTGAAGGCAGATGCAATCAACGTGCAGGAGATGCAGGCCGAGGAGATCACGGCATATCTTCGCCCAAATCCCGGGCTCACTCTGTCCACGGATGGAACTCAGATCGCTCCTGGTAATGGAGTCTGGCAACCGCTTACCGGCACTCAGTATCAAGCCAACTTCAATTATCTGCATGAACACGACCAAAAGAGGGAATTGCGCCTGGAGAGTGCGAAGGAAGGGACGCAAATCGCT
>JAATFH010000483.1 GCA_015655315.1 Terriglobales bacterium | reverse complement strand
GGCACCGCCCATGCCCGCACCAAACGTATCGACGCTCCAGGTATAGCCATATAATCCAATACCTCCGCGAACGACCGTGCTGGGACGGTAGTTATAGGCGAAGCCGACACGAGGCAGCCACGTGCTCCAGTTCGGCGCCTGCAGGCTGTCACGTCCATTCGCCTTCGTTACGCCGTACCACATTGCGCCCAGCGAGTTATCAGCTGGATTTGTTACCGTCGGATCGAAGGAAGCCATATTACCCTTCACTTCATGCCAGCCGGTCATGCCTTGCCAGCGCAGTCCCACATTCAACGTCAGGTTGGGACGCAGCTTGATGTCGTCCTGAACAAAGATCTGCGGGCTTTTCAGACGGCCGCCCCACTCCGGCGTCACATTTGCGTTCCAGCTGTGCGTATAACCAAGCAGGAAGTCCGCAAAGCCCATTCCCGTCGCCGCATCACCATTGGTCGAGTTCGTATAAGCGCCGGTATAAGCCATCGTGCCTGCATTGAGATTGCCCCACGCGGTGGAGTCCGCGCGATTGATCAGGAACTCGCCTCCGAAGTGCAGCACATGCCGCCCGCGGATCAGCGTAACTACGTCTGAAGGATCGAAGACAAATTCCTTGTACACCGCATTCGACTGCGGACCCAGCTCGTAAAAATCACCGTTTCCTGAAATCTGGACATCCGGGAAGGTATCCGCCTTGGAAAACTTCCAGCCCAGTTGGGCAGGGAAACCCTGGTTGATCGAGAATGGCGTAAAGAAGTTCAACTGGTCCGTGAAACCCATGCGGGCTTCGTTGATAAAGTTTGGACTGATCGTCCACACCCAGGAAACCTGTGCGTTGTCGCGGCTTACGTCGCCATTCTGGCAGTTGACCGGACAGATTCCCTGGTTGCGATACGACGCCGGGTTATCGCTGTTCGTTTCAGAAACGATAATGTGATTGTTCGGATTGATTTGCCAATCGAGCCGTCCGAAATACTTTGTGAATGGATTCGAGCTGGGAACGTTATAGAAGAAGTTGTTGGCGAAGGGTGATCCCGGGCTTGGCGCCGTGTTTGGCGCCGGATAAAACTTCGAGATAGCGGCGGAAACCGGATCGATTAGGTTCGCAGGAATCTTGTTGCCGTTGTGGTACTCCTCGTCGAAGGACTGGCGATGGACAATACCTTGTGCGTCCACAGTCTGGGTCGTAGGATCGTAGATCGTGGGGAAACCCGTGAAGTCACCGTTGAGCAGTGCCGATGTCGGCACACTTTCATGGCCCAGCGAGGCGGTTCCCGGATTAATTGTCTTGTCGTAATTGAAGTAGAAGAAGACCTTGTTCTTCCATATCGGACCGCCAACCGAGAAGCCGAAGTTGTTGTAACGCTTGCGCCCAACCGTGGTATCGGCGCCGAAGGCATAGTCAGTGGCATTCAAGGCATCGTTCTGAAAATACTCATAGCCCGCGCCGTGGAACTGGTTCGTGCCGCCCTTGCTGATCTGGTTAAAGGTCACACCGCCGATACCGTACTGTGCTGAGAACGCCGAGTCGTCGATCTTCACTTCAGCAACCGTCTCCAGCACCATCACGTCGGCATTCTGGCTCATCGGCAGAGTGGTTGTCGCGCCATCTGCGAGAACTGTGTTGAAAGGGAGATTGCCATTGATCGCCGCCGCTTGACCGCCCCTGTTATTAGGCATCACGGTCGATGCGCCCGGAAGCAGCTGTACAAAATTCTGCCAGTCCGCTCCGACCTGCGGTAACTGAAGAAGTTCCTTCGATTCAAGCGAAGCCGTTTGCGCGCCGGTTTCAGTCTTCAGCAAGGGCGCCTCTGTCTTGACGACGACTTCCTGCGTAGCTGCGCCGACAGGCATCTGTGCGTCGATGGTGATGGTCTCTACACGCAGCGTGATCGGGCCGCGGACATACGTCTGGAAACCTGGCGCCGTAAAGGTAAGTAAATAGTGATCTGGAACAATAGAGCCAGTGTCATAGAGTCCGGCTCCGTCGGTTGTGTAAACGTGAGTTATCCCCTTGTCGACGTCCTCGACCTTGACCGTGGCGCCAGGAATCACTGCTCCTGTCGTATCCGTAACAGTCCCGCGAATGTCACCGGAATTTGTGTTTTGCGCAAAGCCTGCAACGCCCGACATGGTCAGGGCAATGACAAGGCTACTGCGAATCAATCTCCACATACTGCCTCCTAAAGTGAATCATCTGCTTCCATCCGTCTTCGTTCGTAGACGGATGGTAATGTGTTCAACCCCATTGTCTGTGCGGCGTTTCATTCACAACTGTTCCCATGCGGTGAGGGGGAGTGCAGATTATCCTTGCCTCTTTCCGCGTGGAGATGCGTTCGCCGCGTAAAAACTACTGCAAAGCTTCCTTCAACGAACTAAAGACAACCGTTTGTTTAAGTGCGTCAATACGAAGCGTTGACGATCAAATCAATTCACGAATACGGTTGTCAAGCGAATTCTTTTTTGTGTAGCTTCTAGACAAACCTTTGCCTTACGTTTCCGGCAGGGATTCGATCTGCTTCAAATTATTGGTGATCATGGACAATACAAGCCGTCGCTCCTTCCTGAAACTGGCAGCTCTCGCAGCCTCTTCGAACGCAGCCAGCCCGCTGACAGCATGGACCCTGCCCGATACGTCTTTCAGCACAGGTCCGGTCAAGGCATGGCGTACCGCGGGCCGGCAAAGATGGGAATCCATCGCAGCACCGGCATGGCAAAGCGATGTACCTGTGTCTCCGGTCGCCGTCCATCTCGACCCGGACCAGCGCTTTCAACAGGTATTGGGATTTGGCGCGGCGCTTACGGATGCCTCGTGTTATTTGCTCGAGCAGATGGATGCCGGGAGGCGAAAAACGCTGCTGGAGGAATGCTTTGGCGCTTCCGGCCTTGGCTTCTCCGTCGCGCGAACGACCATTGGCGCCAGCGATTATTCGCTCGATGCCTACAGCTATGACGACGTCGCATCGCCCGATCCCGAGCTTGCGCACTTCACCATCGAGCACGATCGCAAGTACATCCTGCCGCTGCTTCGAGAAGCGCAGGAGGCGAATCCTAAATTGTTTTACTTCTCTTCTCCGTGGAGTCCTCCGGGCTGGATGAAAGCGGGTAACTCGCTGCTTGGCGGCTCCATGCGCAAGCACTATTTCGACGCTTATGCACAGTACTTCATAAAGTTTCTTCAGGGCTACGCTGCAGACGGTGTCAAAATCAGCGCAGTCACCGTTCAAAATGAAGTGGATACCGATCAGGATGGCCGCATGCCCCAGGCCCTGTGGGGGGAGGAGTACGAAGAAGAGTTCATCAAGTTGCACCTGGGGCCGGCGCTGCAAAAGGCATCGCTCGACACGAAGATCTGGATTCTCGATCACAACTACAACCTCTGGGGCCGCGCCGCGGACGAACTCAGCGATCCTGACGTCTACAAGTATGTCGATGGGGTGGCATGGCATGGATACGTTGGGGTGCCATCGGCCATGACGCGTGTGCATGACATGTTTCCGGCGAAACATGCTTACTGGACCGAAGGCGGTCCGGATATCAAAGCACCAGATTACGCCACCGACTGGGCAAAATGGTCCAGCACGTTTACTGAAATCCTCCGCAACTGGGCTCGATGCATCGTGAGCTGGAACCTGGTGCTCGATGAGAACGGCAAGCCTAACATCGGCCCATTCACATGTGGAGGAGTCGTCACCATCAACTCACAAACACGCGAGATTACACGCAGCGGCCAGTACTGGGCTTTTGCTCACTATTCAAAGGTCATCCAACGTGGCGCTTCTATCGTCGGATCATGGGGCGACCTCAAAGGTATCGATCATGTGGCAGCGCACAACCCTGATGGAAGCCGCGTCCTTATCCTCACCAATACGGGGCCGGAACAGAACGTGCAATGCACGCTTCGCGATCAAGCGCTGATGATCTCACTTCCACCCGATTCGATCACGACTCTCGTCTGGTAGACGGATCACAGAAAGCATGCCCGAAGAGATACGCACCGGGTTTGTGCTATTCGGAAGCCTTTTGCCTGCTGGCCTTGGCCCTGGTTCTTTTTTCAGACGGACGCGGCGGAGCTGTCGTCTCGCGAACAATGAGTCGTGGCTTAACCGCCATCTCCTGCGGGACTGCGTCTGGAGAACGTAACCGCTCCAGCAACAGTTGGGCGGCCAATTTTCCCATTTCGTGCAACGGCTGTCGAATGGTCGTCAGACTCGGCGTCTGGAATGCCGCCTGGGGAACATCGTCGAAGCCGATGATGGAAATATCCTGCGGCACGCGGAGCTGGGCATCGTGCAACGCGCGGATCGCGCCGATCGCTGCCATATCATTGAAGCAGACCAGGGCGGTAAATCGGCGGTGGTGCGCCAGCAACTGCTGTACCACCGGATATCCCAACTCCGGGGTGGTCAGGTCCTTCGTGAGCTGAATGGTAAGTTCCGGCTGGATAGTCAGTCCAAGATCACCGGCGACGTTCATCATCGCCTGCCACCTCACTTCTGAGTCGGAGCTGTACGGCTGGCCGCGCATGAAAGCGATTGCACGATGACCCAAATCATAGAGGTGCCGCAAAGCCATCTCTGCTGCCGTGTTGTGATCGAGCACCACGTTCGTAACGCTGTTGATTCTGCGATGCCCGGCCACGGCAACCGCCGGCACCGGCAGTTTGTGATCCAGGTGTGTATCGATCGCAATAATTCCTTCGGCACCGCGGCTTACAAGCATATGTGGATACTGCTCGATCAGGTCAGGCCGATGCCGGTGATGCGCGATGAAGTAGAAGTAGCTTTCCTCCAGCAGATGATCGCCGATGCCGCTCATCACCTCCGTGTGATAGCCATCCGCAAGCACCGGGACCAGAATGCCAATCGTCATCGTGCGTCGATTGCGAAGTGACCGTGCTACGAAGCTGGGCCGGTAGTTAAATTTTTGCGCGGCAGAACGAATACGTTCCCGTGTAGCCTCCGGAATCGAACGTCCGGGAACATTGTTGAGTACAACCGAAACCGTGGCCGGATCGAGCTTCAGATGAGCCGCAAGAACCTTGAGGGTAACAGGCTCAGTAGAAGCTTCGGCGTTGATTTTCTTCCTGCCCATGTATCACAACAACCTGGAGAGCCTTAGCTCAGTGAATAGTCTTTGAAGGTAACGCAAATATCAGAGATCGCATTCTCTGATATCTGCATTTACTCGCCACTTACTTACTCGCCACTCTTGCACTTACAAACCCGGTGTCTTCGTCTTCACAGCATACAGCGATGCATGCGTCAGGATATAGAGCGTGCTGCGATCCGGCCCGCCAAACAGGATGTCGATCGGCCGCTCAGGCACGTCAATGCGGCCAAGTTCCTTGCCATCCGGACTGTAGACCAGCACCTGACCCGCAGCCAGATACACATTCCCATCTTTATCCTGAACGACACTCTCGCCACCTCGTTCGGCAAAGAGCTGCAAATCCGTAATTGTTCCTTTATCAGTTACATTTCCCTTGTACGTTCTCTCATCCGATTCGTCACTCACATAAAATGGATGTCCCGCCGCAGTCCTCACAAGGCCGAACGCACGCAGGATGTCGGCCATCTTTGTCCCATAGTAGAGTTGCCCCTGCACGAAATCCTCACCAGCCGGAATAAAGACGGTGTGGTCTGGTGAGACATATTGATAGGGCCGATCTCCGGGGACGCTCCGGCTGCTCCAGACATCGGCGGGCAGCAGCGGAGTCATGCCCGGACGGTCCACGGCGGCTTCCGGCTCCAGCAATGTCACTTGATCCATCGATGTGCCTGGCCGGAAGGAATACACCGTGCCCTTGCCCCCATAAGACACCACCATAAGATTGCCGGCTTTATCGAATCCCAGATTCACCGGGTCCAGTGGATTGTCGCGCACCACGACCGCCTCTTTGGTTTCCGGCGACCACCTGTAAATCCGCTGCCAGTGCGCATCGACAAAATAGAGTTGACCATCCGGATCAACTGCCGCTCCGGAGATGTTGAAGAATCCCGTTGCCAGACGCTCCAGTTGCGCGCCCGGAGCCAGTGTTTGTACCTGCTCATGTTGTTGCTGCACAGCATGCTGCTCCGGCACATTCAGCGACGCGAACTCGTATGCTCGCACTTCCGCATGCTTCGTCGCATCGAAAACAGAGTTGTCGAATGCGGCCTTGCTGTCGCTGTCTATATGCACATTGCGAAAATGAATATCGTGCGACTCCGATACTTTGACTGCGTACGGAAAGGGTTGGTAGCTGCTGACCACGCGATATCCGTGATAGTTGGCCACCGTAATATTCTTTGAACGGGAAATTTCAAACGGCAAAGCGAAAGCGCTTTCACCGCGCTCTTCCTCAGTCTGAATGGAATCCAGTTCCCAGTTTTCTACCTGATCCAGTTTGATCTCGTTGCGAACGTGATGCTCACTGGAAAGCTCGTAGACGTGCCCCGGAGTGGTGGTATTGGAGATATAGAGCCCGGCCTGCGTGAAGGTGCTCGGCGTCCAGATATTCGCGAACGTTCCCCCTCCGCCATTCGTAATCCAGAGGCTCGGATACTGGCTATCCCAGCGACGGCGCATGTCCAGATCGGCCGTGTGGGTATTGTTGTAGGGATTCACGCGTGTGCCGTCAGCGGCGTTGGTC
>JAATFH010000152.1 GCA_015655315.1 Terriglobales bacterium | reverse complement strand
GAAGGATCTGCTTTTTCCTGGCTCCGCCCACATTTTCGTTCGCCGAAAAGAAAAACAGATCCTTCGCCTCGGCTCAGGATGACCACTCTTTGTTGAAATAAATACTTTCGCTTGCGCTTATACGTCGATACAGCCTAGCTGAATTGCCCATGCCACGCGCAACACAAGATCAGCCGCTTAACCGTCCGGGCCGCGTCTTGCAGCCGCAGGAGCGTCGAATCACCAGCTCGACAGGCAGTACGATGCGGCTGCCTTCCTCCGGAAACTCATCGCGCTTGATCCGGTCGAAGAGCAGGTTGGCGGCAACGCGGCCCAGCTCCGATGCAGGCTGGCGCACGACGGTCAGAGTGGGGTGCAGAATCTCGGCCAGTTCGAAATCGTCGAAGCCGATCAGCGCCACTTCTTCCGGGACAGGTACTCCGCTCTCGATCAGCGCGCGCAGCGTGTAGCGCGTCGTGAGATTGTTGGCAGTGAAAAAGGCAGTCGGCGGATTTTTACCACTCAACTGATTGGCGACAATCTCCGCCGTCGCCTCTTCTGACAAGCAGTCGAAGGTCGACTCCGGATCGAGGCGTGCCTCCTGCATCGCGCGCCGGTAGCCCTCGAAGCGCGCACGCACTGTGTACAGGTTCTTGTTGAAGCCCAGGAAGAAGATGCGCTTGTGTCCGTGCTGCTGGATGAGGTGTTGTACCGCTCTCTTGGCTCCACTTTGATTCTGCACCTGCACGGAATCGATGCGGGCATCATGCACCGGGCGGTCGAGTGTGACGATGTGCGTGCCGCTGAATTCCGACTGGCTCACCCGCGACCGGCGGATGTCGGCGGGGATGATCAGCAGCCCTTCGACATGCCGCTGCAGCATGGATTGCACTTCTGCGTATTCGGTCGCCGGGTCTTCGTTCGACGTGGTCAGGATGACGGAATACCCATGTTCACGCGCCACCATGTTGACCGCGTGTGCGCAGGTTGCAAAGAAGGGATCGTAGAGGTAGGGAACGATCAGTCCTATAGTGCGCGATTTGAGGCTGCGCAGCGCGCGCGCCATTTCATTCGGGCGGTATCCCAGCTTTTCGATGGCATGATAGACGCGCTTGGCAGTCTCTTCTGTGACATTCGCCGATCCGTTGAGAACGCGCGAAACAGTCATTGTGCCGACACGCACAACGCGCGCGACATCATTCATTGTGGGTTTGCGTTCCATGCGGTGTCGGGAAAAAGCTGTCGTAATAACGCATTACGACCATCGCATCCGCAGAAAGCGGCGTCAACTGTTTAGCGATTGGAAGAAAGGAAGCATCGCCGCGCCCAGCAGTCCTGCGTCGGGCCCAAGCTCGGCGGGGAAAACATTCGTTTTGCCGGCCTCGGGCACAGCAACGTCAGCGGGCCTTGTGAGGCGGTAGATATAGCTGCCGCGATCGAGTTCCGCGAACATCGATGGAGCGAAAAGTTGCCACGCGGCTACGACGCCTCCACCGATGATATAAAGCGGCAGGTTCAATGTGCTGACCAGGCTGGCGAGTCCGATGCCGAGAGCCTGGCCGACCCCATCGTAAATGTGCTGCGATTCCGCATCTCCCGCCTGTGCCGCCTCTGCGATGCTGCGCGCGGTAATCTTTCCAGCGCCATTCTGCGATCTGGTCCCGAAGAGATTCTGTCCCGCGCGCGCAATGGCCGTTGCCGACGCATACTGTTCCAGGCACCCGCGCGAGCCGCAGCCGCAGAGCAGACCATCGTGATACACAGGCACGTGGCCAGCCTCGCCGCCCATTCCGGAGAATCCGTGCCAGACACGGCCATTCAAAATAATGCCGCTGCCGACGCCGGTTCCCAGCGTCAACATGCAGAGCGATTGATAGCCGGACTTCTTGCCTGCGCCCGCATGGCACTCAGCCAACGCTGCGGCGTTGGCATCGCACTCGACCACAACCGGCACCCGCAGGCGTTTTTCCAGTTCGGTCTTCAATTCCAGGTCTTCAAATCCAGGGAGATTCGGTGGCTGCAACAGGCGTCCGGCTGGCAATTCCAGCGGGCCGGGACTGCCAAGCCCCACTCCAGCTAGTTCTCCGCTCTCTCCGCAATCGGCAATAAGCTGTTGCACAGCCGCGCACATATCGTCCAGCACGGCGCCGGGACCGTCCTTGACTCGCGTTGGCGTTGTGATTGCCCCGCGACGCTTCCAGTCAGAGGTGAAGGCAGCGACACGCAGGTTGGTGCCACCAAGATCAATGCCAATGGAAAAGGTACTCATGGGAACGAATTGCACTTTCCTGACAGCAGTCGCTATTGATAGCGTTATCACAACCCGGGGGAAGAAGAAAACACGGCTACTCCCATAGACTCTTCAAGTTGAAGGATAGTCGGTCACGCATTTTTCTTTTTGGGATTACCCTCCAAGGTTCCTTTCGGAATTTCCGGGGAATCCACAGCGAAGCTCACGGTATAGTTTGGTTGGCGACTCTCACGACCTTGCTCGGGCGTGGCAAAGACTGACGCATACAGAAACGGCACGACGCTAGCCGAGGACGATCCGGCGGACGAGTTCCTGCGTCCTGCTGCATCCCCGCGCACGCGGCCGCAGCGCCCGGTTCCGCGACAGGAAGACGACGCGGATGGCGAAGAGGTATTCCTGCGCTCGCGTAAGCGCGTCCCGGTACGCAAGGGCATTCTGCCTGCGTTTCTGACCAAGACCACGGCCGGGCGCGTCATGCTGGGTGTATCGGCATTGGTGGTGATCGCACTTTTGGTCCTTGCGGGGCTGGCAGTAAAAGACTTTCTCGATCACGATCCTCGTTTCCGCATTGACTCGGCTTCGTCGATCCAGATCGACGGAAACAGCCAGTTGACACGGGCCGACCTGCTGACCGTCTTCGGCGCCGATATCGGCCGCAATCTTTTCTTCGTGCCTCTATCGGATCGCCGCAGGGAGCTGGAGCAGGTGCCGTGGGTCGCGCACGCCACCGTCATGCGCATATGGCCGGATCAGCTGCGCGTGGCCATCGTCGAGCGTTCTCCAATCGCCTTCGTTCGCATCGGCAACCAGGTCAAGTTGGTCGATGCCGACGGCGTCATCCTGGAAATGCCGCCCGCTGCGTTGGCAGCCAAGCATTATTCGTTCCCGGTCGTAGCGGGAATCAATACGCAGGACACGCTCTACGTCCGCCGCCCGCGCATGCGGATTT
>JAATFH010000265.1 GCA_015655315.1 Terriglobales bacterium | reverse complement strand
TTGGCCCCACCCACAAGCCGAACTTCATTCCTGCTGCATGCACTCGATGCGAAATATTCGCGAGCCCGCTGGGATACTTCTCCCGGTCATCTGTATAGTGGCCGAGGCCGCATCCCCAGTCGCCAGTGCCTTTCCTCGATGAGCCAAGGTACCAGGATGCGTCCATGTTAAAGACATCAACACCAAGCTTCGCCGAGAACTCCACTTCGCGCAGCAGTGCTTCCTCTACTCCCTCTGCTTCCGTTGCCCAAAAGTCATACACAATCCACGGCCAGTTTTGCAGCGAACCAGGAAAGACATGCTGCAGCATGTAATGTCGTACAGCAAGAAATGCCTGTTCGAGACTACCGTGCGACAAGCCGACAAATACCCGTGGCGCAGGGAGCTTCTCTCCGGGCGCCAAATTATGAGTCAGATCGGCAACATCGGTGCTTAGCCACGTCCCGTCATTCTCTTTATCGATGCGGTAGCGCCAACCGCGTTCCCACTCAATTCCTATCAGCAGGAATTCGCCTTTATCGACAGCTTCCAGAAGCAATAGGCCGCCATATTCTGGCGCGTTCCACCGTCCTCCTGACAATGCCACCGAACTATTGACGGGAATCGATTCCAGGCCATACTCATTGCGACGAACAGCGTGCACTTGTAGCGGACCAAGATCGCTTCGCAGCGCAAAACGGAACGGACCGAATACAGTTACACCTGTGAGAGGGGTTTTCGAAGCGTTATGAAATTCAGTCTGAAATTCCAAAATTGGAGCGTGAGTAAAAGCCTGCAGTCCGAAGCTCGCATTCACCGCGCCATCCTCGGATTGAGAAACAAATTCGAAACGATCTCCCGCGGCCTCGTGTTTGCGTGCTCCGGGCTTGGACTTCCATCTCTGTGGGGACCTGTCTGCTGCTATCAACACCGGTGCCAGTGGTGTGTCCTTGCTGATCCACTCAAAACCCGTTGTTGGATTGCCTAATGAGCGGAGCTGGATAGCGCCTGCCGGTGAGAAATGTAAAGTGAGCGAGAACCCGTCAGAGGCAAACGTTACATCATCGGTGGCCGCGGCATTCGCGGTTCGTATCCCGAGCATCGAGAGGAGCAAGCCACTGCCTGCAAATTGGAGAAGCTCGCGCCGACCCATTTCAGTCGGCTTCGGAGGATTCGGCATATTCGCTTAGCTCCCAACGGAGTTGTATTGGTTCAATGAAGTTGATCGCGAACCCTGCGCGCAAAAACCTGCTTTTGATGAAAGACTATGCGCTGAAGACCGCACCGGATTATCGACAGGACAACAAACCTGCCTCGGCCAGCCAGCCGAGGCAGGTTAATTGTCAGGGCAGGAAAGGTCTAGAAGGTCAGCTGGGCTCCAATCTGCATACGCCGTCTGAAGTCGACAATCCCTGTGATTTGTCCCGCCGTACTGGTATCAACGCTGGAGTTTGGATTTGAGAGATTGGTATGGTTGAACGCATTGAATGCATCCCATTTGAGCTCCAGGTGCGCTTTTTCTGTGAATCTAAATGCCTTCTGCAGAGACAGATCCGCAGAAGAAAAGCGGGGACCACCGATGATATTGCGGCCCGAGTTGCCGTAGACGTACAGGTCGGGCACGGTAAAGGCAGTTGGGTCGAACCACTCGTGCCGATTTGGACTGGACACCTGCCCACTCCGAATGCGATTCGGTCTTAAAGCAATTGTGGAATTCAGTGAGGCGCTATTGGCGAGCGTCGGGGTAAAGAAAAGCCCGCCTTCAAAGTTATAAATCCCGCTTAGTGTCCAGCCACCGACAATGGCCTGCGCAGGACCATGCAGATCGCCGGCAAACGGTCTGCCGTGGCCGAAGGGGAGATCCCATACTGCGGCGGTTACCCATGAAAAGGGCCGCACGGAGTCCGAATTTCCGTAATTGCTCCTGAAGTCGAATTGATTTTGCGGACCGAATGTTCCTTCGTCAAGGGATTTGGCCCATGTGAAGTTACTCAACAAATTAATTCCGCCGCCAAAGCGTTTTTGTATCGTGGCTTGCAGAGAGTTGTAGTTGCTTCTGAATTCCGGATATCCGGGGAGTTCGTTGTTGCGTTGATTTTCACTTGTAGTCCATCCGAACTTTGCGAAATAAGGTCGCCGCGGGTCAAAGGCGCCTGGCCCGGGAAGCGGGGCGTTCACATCAATGTTGTCCCACAGGTGACGGCCTATGTTTCCCAAATATGCAACCGTGAAGGCTACGTCATATGGAAACAGTTGCTCCAAAGTCACATTCCATCCGTCGTTATAACTGTGAGGATAGTTTCCGGCACCAAGGAAATATTGCGAAAAGCCATTCGGCAACGGTATTTGACCGTTGGAAGGATAAGCAGGAAGCGCGGCAGGCAGGCCGGGCCCCTGATCCAGTGTGAACGGCAACGCTCCATACGGATTCGCTGGCGTAAATGCCTGACTCTGTTTGATCGGCCAGCAGCAACCTTCCGTGCCAAACGACGCCCCATATGGGTTGAGGAAATAGCTGCGGCCATATCCCCCGCGCACGACCAGGTCTTTTGTCACTCGATACGACATCCCTACGCGCGGTGAGAATTCAGTCTTTAGAGTTCGTACGCCAGCGTACTTACCAGCTAAGTTGGTCAATAGTACATTGCCGGTATTTAGATCCAGGTTTCCGACGCTCTCTCCATCGGGCGTGTAGATCGGAGTCGTATAGTCCCATCGCACTCCCAGCAAGAGCGTAAGGTTTTGTGTGACCTTCCAGGTATCTTCACCAAAGAAAGATAGTCTCCACTGTTTTTCTTGAGGCTGGACCAGAGTAATGTCCCGGCCGAAGCTATCACTGAGGCCAAGCAGAAAGCTCGCCAGGCCCAGGCCCGAGTTCGGCACCCCGGGATTGCCAGTAATATTTTGCGAAAAGTCGAAAGAACCGCGTCCGCTGACATCAGTCCGGATTCCGTAAAACTTCTTGAAGTCTCCTCCAAACTTGAAGGCGTGGCGCCCTGCTGTTTTGGTCCAGGTGTCGTAAAACTCCAGGTTCGTTTCATGCTCAAAAAAAGGTAGCCCTATGTCACCCATCGTGAAAGCGCTCGTCGGCCCAGCAACCGTCAGCGTCGGCAACCCGCTTGTGTAAACCGTGCCGAGATTGATATTTGGGATTCCAACCTGATTTGCAAGGTCTTGACTCGCGTCTAGCTGTAATTCCGAAATAGCGATTCGCGAAAAAGCGAATCGGAAGTCCTGCTGCAAAGAAGGAGAAAAGGTGCGCTGGTAGTTCACCATCGCGCTATATACGTCGTCCGTCGAGTCTCCGGAGTTCGGGATACCACCCAATGGCGGTCCGCCTCCCTGGGTTCCAAATACGTTTTGAGTCAGGAAGTGCGCATGAAAGTAGCTGAATTTTCCAAAGACGAGACTCTTAGGACTGGCAAAAAGATCTACACGTGCATCGACCTGATTCTGGTCAAAAATGCCCGGGCGAGAGATCGTATAGTTATTATCTGCTACAGACGGATTTGTCGGCGATGGCAGGAGTGCCAGAAGATTTGCAGTGGCCGAACTGATACGCCCCGGGCAAATCACGTTGAGAACACCGTTGCATGAGAACTGGCTTCGTCCGGTTCCGTCCGCATTGCCCGTTGCCGGGTCGTAGATCGGATTGGTCGAGGCGACGGAACTGAAATCTCCGCTACGAAAGGCGGCGATCGGCGATGTGTAAAGGCTGGAAGTCGATAGACTGTTCCGCATCCCCTGGTAGTCACTAAAGAAGAATAGCTTGTCCTTCTTGATGGGGCCTCCAACACTTCCGCCAAACTGATTCCAGACGTTGCCTGGCACTCCATTTGGCTGGCTGAAGGAGTCGGCGGCAAAGAATCCGGCGGTGCGATAGTACTCGAAAGCTGAACCATGAAAACTATTTGTGCCTGACTTGGTAGTTACCTGAAAGACTCCACCACTTACGCTTCAGTATTCAGCATCGTAGTTGCTGGTTGTCAGCTTTACTTCCTGCACGGAGGCATTTGTCGGCACAAGCAGGGAATAACCTTGGATCACCTCTGTATTGTCGACGCCGTCCAATATGTGAGCGTTATTGTTGGTCTGCCCCCCGTTGATATTCACGTTAAAGTCTTCGCCTGAGTTCTCCGGATGAAGGTCGAGTTGCCCAGATGCCATGGATACACCCGGAGCCAGGAGCGACAGCCGAGTGATGTTGTTTCCAAAGGTGGGGAGGCTATTAATCTGGTTTGCGAGAATGGTCTGACTCACTTCTACGGTATCGGTCTGAAGAATGGGAGCCTGACCGGAAACAGTCACTGTAGAGGCGATTGACCCAACTGTTAGCGTGACGTCAATAGGAATGGTTGTTCCGGCGTCGACCCTGACATTCTGCCTGGTGAATTGCTCAAATCCGTCCTTTTTGACGGTGATCGAATAAATTCCTGGGAGAACACTAGGAAATCGATAGAGCCCCGCTTGATTGGTGGCAGTCTGATCGGATACCCCCGTGGCAGCGTTGGTGGCGACCACCGCTGCTGTAGTTACAGCTGCGTTTGTCGGATCCGTCACATATCCTGCGATGGCTCCTGTGACCGCTGTTTGGGCATGCAGGGCGCCGATGGATACTAACGACAGGACTGCTGTCAACACTATGAAACGATATACAGACGCAATCATCGGGTCTCCTTAGAATGTTCTCTTCCGAATTTGCTGAAGCCAGCATTGCCGCCTTGGTGCCGGGGAACGGGCACCGCGTTGGTCGGGAACGTGCCGGTGGAGCGGGCCAGACGGGATGCGCTACCCCTAGCGTGGGGCAAGTTATCTCAGGGATATATGGAATGTCAACATAATTTTCAACATGACTGTCAACATTGTCAGGATCCTAATTTATTGAAGAATAAGCGTCCTGGACATTTGCAATAACGAGTCCACCACGCACGATTTGCGCCACCGGAAATAGGAGTTATGCGGAGCCAGCTCTTTTCCGCTGCTCTATTGGTGAAATGACCACGACGTTCAAAGAGAATCCTACGTGTGGCCGGCGGTGCATACCGCTCAAGAGCGCGCAGAGTTGTGGACTCTGACCCGAAAGCACAATGATGCGTCAGTGTTATCAACGTGGTTGCTTAAGGTATGCAAAGCGTACATCGGGTTCCGATCGTTGGGAGTTTTTGGGGCAAGAGACCGCTGCGACAGGAAAGCGTATGCAGCGTACTGCTTTTATAGGCACCGTTGAGTTTCCGACGAAGAAGTTGGCTTAGGAAGCAGTATTTAGATTGCGAATGCGAGTGGAAGAAGATCGCAATCTTGAGCCGGGGCGAGATATCCTCGCCGATGATCTAGTGGATCATTAGCTTGGGAAAACCCAGAAAATATATTGCAAAAGGTTTTGAACGCTTTTGATTCCTCCGACAACTTCGTCATCCGAACATCAAATGCCGCGAACAAGCTGTTCGATCGGAAGCGTTGCTGCCTAGGACTTCTTACTTGCCGCAATCTCACCTATTGCACTCGTGAACTTATCCAGGTCCGCGATAGTTGTGTACACGTGCGGAGTCACGCGAATGCAGTGAATATTCTCATAGTCGATTCCGACCGTGTGGATCTTGTAGCGGTCAAACAGAGTCGTCATCAATGCGTTTGGAGTCATGCCATCGATGCTGACCCCGCAGATCGCGCAGGAGAATTTCGGATCGAGCGACGTATGCAGCTTCACGCCCGGGATCGTGCGCACTCGCGTCGCCCAATAGTTCTTCAGATAAAAAATGCGCTCCTGCTTGCGACTGGAGCCGATGGCCTCGTGAAAGTTGATGGCTTCCCCAATGCCTTGTTCGATGGGGAAACTGCGGGTTCCCAGCACTTCAAACTTGCGAATGTCGCTGCTGTGCGGGTTCCCAGCACAGGTCAGCGGCCAGATCTTTTCGATCTTGTCCGCCTTGACCCACATCATTCCTGAACCGATTGGCGCGGAGAGAAACTTGTGCAAACTTGTCCCGAAGTAATCGCAGTGCAGGTCGGGAATCTTGAAATCGATCAGGCCGAAGGAATGCGCTCCGTCCACGATCACCTCAGCGCCTCGCGCATGCGCCATGTCGGCGATCTGCTGCACGGGCATCAGCTGCCCCACCCAGTTCACCATGTGCGTCACATGCACCAGCTTTGTCCGCGGCGTCATGGCCTGCTCATAGGCCTTCACAATCGCATCGTTGTCCTCGATCGGGAAATCGAAGCTGATCTGCTTGTAAACGATGCCATCGCGCTCAGCCCTCTGGCGGTACGCGCTCATCATGTTGGGATAGTCCTGTTTCGACCCGACAACCTCGTCTCCCGCCTTGAGGGGGAGACCGAAGATGATCGTATTCAAGGCTTCGGTCGCATTGCGGTTGATCGCAATCTCGTCAGCCGGCGTGCCCGCCAAATGAGCGAGTTTCTGCCGCAAAGGCTCGCGGCCCTGGTCAAGGATCTGCCACATGTAATACGAAGGACCCTCGTTCGAAAGCTGGTTGTAGCGCTCCACCGCCTGCTGCACGACGATGGGTGATGGAGAGACCCCGCCGTTGTTTAGATTGATGATCTGAGTGCTGACTGAGTAACCGCGCTGAATCACGCCCCAGAAGTCCTCATTCTGGGCGACCTGGCCTGCGTCAAGGCCGCTTACGGCGCGGTACGCTGGCTCCCACTCTGCCGCATGGGCTTGGCGGAACAGAGTATTCGTGGAAAACGCGCCTGCAAGGGCTGCCATCTTGAGGAAGGAGCGACGATCGTTCAGTGCCATGTTTAGCAATCTAGGCCATTGTGAATTATTCGACAAAGAACAAAATATATGCGCCCCGAATAATACCGCGAAACGCCCTCGTGCTGCCCCAATTGTCCTCCGCCCCTTCCTTCGCGGCGGACCTGCTGCTGCTTCACCCTCAGCACACGAGCGTCAGTGTCCACTTTGTTGTGCGCGGTTGCCTTCCTTCAGTACTGTATTGGCATCGGTCTGATCGCGCGGATTGGAGGACACCCAGCCGCAATGACTAGTAGCGATGAGCAAACCTTTCGATTGAGAGTCGAATGTGCGCTATAGAGATCAAACTAGCTGTAATTTCATTGATTTAGATGGATTACAGCCCCAGCTGCCCGTAGACGTACGTCTCAAGGCTTCATCTTGTTCAGCAGGTTTGTTGGTGTCTATACAAGTTGATCAAGCTTTTGTTAGGTTTTAGGTTTTTCTAATCGAAATTGGTAGGTTAGTCTTCCTTATTCGCGTGCATGCGTGCACTTAATTTCAGGGTAGTTGTTGTGTGGGTTCGAATGAGCCGCCGGAAGCGACGAAGAGCACCTTGTTTTAGATCGTGGAGTAAGTAATTCTCCTCTGTGCCTTAGGAAATGCAAGAACAGCGATAACCAAACGGAAGACTCGGGCCTTGTCCGCGTACAGCCTCTGTTACCGCAAAGATGAGAGCGAGGTCACGGAGGCTAATAGGGCCGCGCTCTGAAGCAGTTTAATGAAGAGCTCAGAATTTGATGTACGCCTCCCGTTGCAGCTGGCGCGGCTGGTTGACTTGGCCGCCGACATAGCCGAAATTGCTCGATGTGATGTTCGTGCTGATTCCGCCGAATGCGGTTCGATTGAACGCATTAAAAGCATCTGCCTGAAATCGCACCGTTGCACGTTCGGTTGCGTGGAAGTCTTTCCCAAGAGAGAAGCTTTCATTCAAACTCCAGGGAGTGCGCGGTCCATAAGCCATCGTGCGCGGCGTGTTGCCGAAGGTGAATGGAGCGGTATTCTGGAAAGCATCCACGTTCAGATATGGCGTGGTGCGCGGATCGCCGCTGCCGATCGATCCGTTGATTCTTGCCTGTTTTGAGGTGCCATAGTTTGCATAGCACCCGCCGGTGTAGGGCACATTGCAGGAACCGGAAATCGTGCCGAGCGGAGTTCCCGCGCTGTATTGCTGGATACCAGACAATTGCCAGCCTCCGATGATTGCATCCGCGATCCTATTATTTGTGCTCAGAAAATGTCCTTTACCAAAGGGCAGGGCATACACATATGCCAACGAAATCAGGTGCGGGACATCGTTATAGGCTATGCCTCTCTCGGCGGCCAGATCGTAGGCGGAACGGGGAGCCGCGTAACCAGGTCAAATTCGGTGTGATCGACTGCTCAAGAGTCAGATTCCAGTTCTCGGTATATGGTGCCCGTCCGGCGGTCTTTGGCCGAAGATATCCCAGGCTACCCCCATTCGCTCCCGTGGCAGTGTTGAAGCCAGTTCCCGCCGTGGCATCAAAGAAAGGAGGGCGAGTGTAGGCAGGGAAACCGTTGTTCCAGTTAAAGGCCGGCGTAAGGCCAGCATCCGGGCTCGGGAAGCTAGGGTTCGCAGAGTATCCAAGCGTGCCGCCACCGGCTTCGAGCATACCACCAAGAGCGGCACCGTTGAAGTGACTCACTCCGTACGATCCACGTATGACGGTCTTGTCGGAGATAGAATATGCCCCACCCACACGCGGATCAAACGTAAGGTAGTGGGTGTCGATCGGATGGCTGCAGTGCAGCTATTTGGCCCGTTGCCATCGAACTGGAGAACGCCGGGACGACCTCCCACGGCAGGATTCGGTGTGTCCGGATCCAGCCAGGAGTTGCGATCAGCCGCGTCCGACCACGGAACTGGAATGATGTAGCGCAGCCCCAGATTGACGGTCAGCCTATGGGTCAGCTTCCAGTCATCCTGAACGTACGCCGCGTAATTCTTGTACCGCTGGTATGATTTCTGCGCAACGCTGTCGGTAGCAGATGCGCTGTCCACCTCGCCCAGCAGATAGCTTGCATATGCATTGCCGGTTGTCGCAATGATTCCGCCTGCGGAATCAAACCCGGCTGTCTCAGTATTGTTGAAGTTAAAGTCGATGGTGTTGGCGCTGTATACGTCATCATGCTGCAAGATTACCTGGCCGCCGAAGGTCAATGTGTGCTTTCCATGAACCCATTGCAGCGTGTCCTGATAGCCGAAAGCGCTCGTGGTGTCGATGTAACTGATGGTGTTATCAATCCAATCCCACATCGTCGGCGCGTTCGGACCGCCGAAGTAGACCATCGGAAAGGCGCGGGAAGGCTCTCCAGGGGGCAAGCCCGTGAGGCCTGCATCTGCCGGATAGTTGCCGTTGGCTCCTGGATTACTCTGCGGTGCATAGCCAAGACTGTAT
This sequence comes from Terriglobales bacterium, assembly GCA_015655315.1. Classification (GTDB taxonomy): domain Bacteria; phylum Acidobacteriota; class Terriglobia; order Terriglobales; family Acidobacteriaceae; genus Alloacidobacterium. The sequence continues at coordinate 7,104 of JAATFH010000265.1, read as the reverse complement.
TGCGCTCCGAATACATTTAAAAAGTGAGGCGTTATGGTCCAGGTGTGACCGATCTGGCCCACCCACATATCGTTTGATATGTAATACGAGCTTGCATACGGAAGAGGCAGGACCGTGCTGCCGGGAGGTAAGCCTATATCTCCTGCGTTTCCGTATTGGAACTGCACGAAAGCACGCTGGGAAGGAGTGATATTTGCATCTAGCCTCCCCATATACATGTTCTGAGTTCTTCCAGAGGTAAATGCGTTGGAGAAGTTGTTCTGCAGTCCGTCATTCTGTGCCGCAGGCAGCTCCGCCTGTAGCTTGCTCGAGATCGACGAGATTCGTCCTGCCGGAATGATATTCCCGGGAAATTGCTGACGCGTGCAAATGCCGTTTGTACATTGTGTCGTATCGGGGTCATAGATTGGAGTGGGAAGGCGCTGAAATTTCCGGTGCGCGCTGCAGTGGTCGGGATGCTGTTAAACGACGGCGTATTCCCGTTGACGATCTTGTATCGATCGACATTGACAAAGAAGAACAGGCGATCGTGAAGGATACGGCCGCCCAACGATCCTCCGTATTCGTTCTGGTGTTCTACCGGCGTCTTTGTTGAGAAATAACCGGCCGCATCAAGCGCGGTATTTCTGAAGTTCTCGTAGACATCTCCATGAAAATCGTTGCTTCCCGATTTCATGACGAAGTTGGTGATTCCCTGACCGACGTAGTAGGCTGGGATCCCGCTCGAGATGATCTGGAACTGATCGACGACCTCAGTCGATGTGCTGAGAGTGACGAGACTGGTGTCGCCCTGCGCTCTTGTGCTCGTCAATGGCATGCCATTTACGTACAGGTAAGCCGTCGCGTCTGCCCCGCCATTGATGTTCACAATACCGAACTGCCCCGGCCTAACTCCGGGAACCAGAGTTCGAAAGCCCAGAGGATTTTTGGGAACCATTTAAAGCAAGTGGCAATGCAGTGTATGTCGAACTGGCCGCCGCGATAGGCTCCGCGTCATGGCCATCTTTTATCCGCGTTGGGCTCTGGATTTGCCTGGAGCCTTTCCTCTTTGGTGATCTTCCGTTTCGTAGGCGGCCTGGGTATCGGCGGCTCCTCCGTACTCGGCCCGATGTATATCGCCGAGATGGCTCCGTCGCGGTGGCGCGGCAGACTAGTCGGCTTGTTCCAGATCAATATTGTAGTGGGTGTTCTTCTGGCTTGCGTGTCCAATGCTTGCATCAGCCTGCTGCATTTTGGCGTTACAGAATGGCGCTGCAGCTTGCAGCGCCGGCCGAACCCGCAATGTTTTTCCTGACTTCGCTTTTCGGCATACCGCGAAGCCCGCGCTGGTGCTCATGCGTGGCCGTTCTGCGGAAGCGCTCGCGGTTCTGGAGGCAATTGGTGTCGCGAACCCATTAGAGGAGAAGGCTGAAATTGTAGGCGCACTTCATGAAGAGGAGCGTAAAGGTGCGAACGATACGCTAGTGGCTCGTAAGTACAGACGTTCCGTTGTAATCGCCTTTACCGTAGGTCTGTTTTCGCAACTCAGGGGCATAAATTCCATTCTTTATTATCTGAATGATATTTTCAGTCTCGCCGGTGCTTCACGCCTTTCCGGCAATCTGCAAACGATCGTAATTGGCGTGACCGTTCTTGTGGCGACTCTAGTCGCGATTTCGATTATCGACCGTGTCGGCCGTAGACCACTTCTTCTCGCTGGGACAGCAGGCCTGATCATCTGCTTATCCTCTATCGGCTATCTTTTCTATACAGGGCGAGGCCTTTATCTTTTGGTCTGGCTGTTGATGGCCTTTATCGTCTGCTTTGCTGCTTCTCATGGCGTCGTGGTCTGGGTTTCAGCGAGGTTTTTCCGACCCACCTCAGAGCAAATGGCCAGCCCTTGGGAGTTCGTCCCACTGGATCGCCAACGCAGTGATTTCGTTTATCTTTCCGCTTTTGTCAAAGCGATCTGGCGCGGCCCCGTTCTTCTTTTTTGCGGCCATAAAAGCGCGACTCTGATCCTCGAGGCCGAGGAAGACATGTTCCTCAGAGGATAGGCGGATCGAGTGGCAGCCGACCTCAAATGCCCTTATAAGCACGTCAAATTGACACGGCAGAGATGCCTCGAAGCATTACCACGAAGGCTTTCTGATTAGCGTAAATCAGGTCATCTTCGATTGGTTGGACGAAACGCTGGCCTAACCTTGATTGGTGACATCGAGTTTCATCCTCTCATCCGGTTCAGCAAACCACCTGGAAGCAACGGCCCCGACCCACCGTAGGGGCTGCTGCATCTCTGAAGAAGTCGGTGTCAAGACGACCTATTGCCCGTTCTTGTGAACGCTAACAAACATCGGTGGCCCAATCATTACATGGCTCGTGCAAACGAGATGGAGAGGCTTTTCGCTGCATCACGAAGAACAAGTTAGAAGACCGATGATAAATGTCCACACTCGAGCATTCCACCGCTGAGTCGGCCAGATACCTTGTGGTATTTGCCTTGTCGTTACCCAACCTTCGACTATAAATCGCTGCCTTGACCCTCGCCGATGAACATACTGGAAAATTCGCATTTGCAGTGCGTCGCATGAAAATGCAAGAAAGTTGGAAATGAACAGCCACCAAATCATCTCGGCGGCTTGATTTAGCGCACACCAATTTTTTACGGTTTTGCAGCATCCAGCGGGCGTTTAGTGGCTGTTCTGCCCTTCAAGCTTATGAATACTCGTGGTTTAATCCTAGTAGATCCGCGCCGCTATCCGGCTATTGAGACGTCCTTTGAGCAAGTGGCTATTGAATCCTACAGATTCGAAAAGCTTTCTACTATCTGGCATTGCCAAAGCTTAGCTGTGACAGTATCCAAATCATTGACGAGGGCGCTGACTTTTATCTTTCAAGGAGGAATTGTTTGATTCCTCAGGTCAATTCACTTGGACTGTGAAGTAATCCTGAGCAGTCACTGTACCGGTGGCCGCGTCGGCAGCGTAGAACGTAATCGTATACGTATCGGGGGTTGTGCCAGGAGTTGTAGATCCCCCGCTGCCTCCGCTATTGTTAGATGGTGCAGGACCGGTACTACCTCCGCACGCTGCGATTCCGCCCAGAACTGCAAGACATAGAACCGCACGTAACGTGCCGCGGGCTTTCCGACGGGTTGAGAATCCCAGAAAAATCAGACAAGCAAAGGTGAGGCCATAGCGAGTTGTAGGCCCAAGGCCACCTTGTGGAACCACTGCGGCGGTGGTGACAGGAGCAGTGGTCATCACAGCAAGGGTTGACTGTACTGCCAAATTCGGATCTGTAATGGTGACGGTTGCCGGGTTGAAGCTACATTGAGGAATGCTGATATCTGTGATTTTTGTGCCCGTGACGGAGCAGGTCAGGTTTACAGCTCCTGTAAAGCCTCCTCCCGGGTTGACCGCTACAGGCGTTGTCGATGTGGTGCCAGCAGAGATGATATGAGATGCGGGAGTGGATGGATAAAAAGCCAGCTGCAGTGTTTGGCCTGTGCCATTGCCGCAGCCTGCCGTGCAGGTAACGACCACAGGGCCAGACTGCGCGGAAGGCGCAAAGTTGTCATCACCGCTGTAAGTTGCAACGATATTGTTGCTGCCCATCGCCAGTTGCGAAGACTGTATCGTTATCAGTCCTCTTCCACTGTCTGCAATCGGCGTTCCTAGAACGATGCCATTCGTTAAGTCTGTAATTGTGACAATCCCGCTCATGGCCAGAACGGAGACAGGAACGGCTGGATTGACTGTTGCGGTCAAATTTACAACCTGACCATAGGTTGATGACGAGTCCGAGCTCATCGTAACCGTGGTTGGATCTTTCTGAATGGTGAAGGTGACAGCCGCAGATGTGCTTGGTTTATAGCTCTTGTCGCCCGAGTATGCCGCTGTGATGGTATGTGTACCTGCCGGCAGGCCATGCGATCGACTTTCAGCGTTTCCTGATGCATCGATCGCTACGGTTCCCGGCGTCCCCGGCGTACCATCATAGAAAGCGATTGTCCCAGTCGCGTCTCTAAGAGGATTCGCGCTGGACGCCTGTGATTGCCCAATTGGTTGAGCATCAATGGAGATATAAGCGCCATAAACAGCTGTACCACCGGCGGCGAGACTGGTGAGCTTCCCATTGGAATCCAGCACCGTGACAGATAACTGGACGACACTGTTTTCGGGAGCAACGGTAAGCTGCATGGGCGTTGAGACGCTTCCGGCGTACGTCCCATCGCCACCGTAGTCTGCGTAAACATTGTAGGTACCGCCAGGAAAATAGAGCCAATTGCTAGAGGCTTCTCCATTCGAGAGAGTGACACTCGTTTGCGAATCTTCGCGGATACTCCCGGTCTGCTCGTTGGCATCTGTAGTGATTGCGACGTTTCCGGTAGCTCCAGAAGGATTTATGCTGACCGCCATGGATACAGATTGGCCGTGCTGGACATTCGTTGGTGTAAGGCTCAGAGTGGTCTGGGTCTGGGTCTGGGTCTGGGTTTTGGCGACACTTGTCCAAACGTTCACAAGGTTGCTTATATCGACGCTCCCAAGGCCGGTTGCACGGTTATAGGAAGCAGCAGCATCGAACCCGCTCAGGAAATTATTTCCGGCACAATTTGGCGATCCTGGCGCACATACCACCGAGTTATTTCCAGTTGTGATCTGGTGAAATGCCTCAGGATGGGTTTGTGCGAGATTGTACAAAACCCAATTCGGCTGTCCGATGCGTGTTGTGGCTCCTATTTTCTGGTTAATAAGTGCCAGGATGCCAGCAAATGCCGGAGCCGATGCAGATGTTCCCCCAACTCCACTGATTGTAGGCGCTGAGCCACTGCAGTCAGAGTCTAGGCAAATTGCCCACGCGGCACGATAAAAGCCATTGGCGGCGAACAACGATACATCCGGAAGGTCGCGCACTTGGTCTGCCGAAACTCCAGCATTGATCTCGTACTGCTGTTGCCAAAGCGGCTTAGTATAACCTCCGAGAACATTTCCGTTGGCATCGTAAAGGCTCGCGCTGCTTGCCCCTCCTCCTCCTCCGGCAATGTTGGTGTTTCCGTCGGAATCCTTAAAGGGCTGATTAGCAGGCGAAGTTCCATTGCTCTTGGTGGAGTTGTTCCAAGGATTCTCCGGAATATATCCCAATGCGGAGGTGCCACTGCTCGAATTAGTGGAGCTAGCATATTTGGAAAAGTTATTCGGCAGAACATCGAAATCTGTGCCGCCAATCGCGACGGTATATGGAGTTGATGCGAGTGCATTTACACCAAAACCATGCGATGCAACTGTTTGCGTGTTAGGATCGTCGCAGCCTGCCGAACCTGAATCGCCGCTGGATACGGTTACTGCAATCCCCTGTGCTGCTGCCTGCTCCCAAGCATTTAATACTTCCTGGTTCCCGGCAGTTCCTTGCGCAAGTTCACATCCGCCGTAGCTTACGTTCAAAATGTTGACGCTGTCGTCTTCTATAGCGCGAAGTATCGCTAACATTACACCGGACTGAAATGTCGTATCTGCCGCCTGGTAATAGACAATCTTAGCGCCAGGAGCTATCGCACTGGAGACCTCGCCATCAAGAGTAGACTCGGTATCATCCAATCCGTAATTAGCCCCATTCCCATCTGTAACAATGGAAATGGAACCATTCGGTAGTCCGAACTGCGATCGATAATTATTTATATTTAGTACGTTGACATCTTCATTCGTCACGATGCCAATTGTGACGCCAGTTCCGTCATAGGTTGTCTGCCCCGATTAAGCGCATTCGGTGAATCATAAATAGTGGCAACATCGCCCGGGGTAACAAACAGATATTGCGTACCTGATACATTCAGGGTAAGTGACGGAACAAACCGCTTCTCAGAAGGGTCCCACTTGCCGCTCTGCCCACGAACGATCTGTGGGCGCGGATAGAAATCATTGAGCGGAGATACACCAGCAATAACCGGTGCAAGGGCCGATGGGATCATCGGTTCAGAGACATTGGCAACATGTTCTTGCCCATCGATTGAGAAGCGATGAAGCTGGGTATGGAATGCAGTCTCAACCTGGTTCGATCTCCCGGAGAACTCTATCACCATCCTGCTTTTCGCCACTTTCGTTACAGAAAATCCCTCGCGGTTTAACCATGCGACGAGCTGCTGGATGTCCTCCTCTGCCGGGCCATACTGTTGACCGAATTGGTCTGGCGTAAGATAGTGACGAAAATCTGGCGAGTTCTCATCTTCGACAGAAGTGAGGTACTGCTGAAGTGATCTCTCTTGTTGGGGAGTGCGCTTAAGCACAAGTAACAGCCGCGGCATTGGCATCCCAGCAGATACGGGGCCCCGGTCAAACCGCGCCTGAGCTACTAAAGGATGTATATTTCCCTTTAATACGACGAGAGAAGATTCATTGACCGATCGCGTGATCAGCGGCTGAGCTGTAGATTGCGCAAGGACAGCATAGTTTAGCGCTCCTAAAGCACAGGCGATGATTAGAAGAAGAAGGCGCGAAACGCTTGAGTGGCAAAAACGTGCGAGAACCGTGGCCATCCGAGTCTTTCAAAATGCCGATGACAAGGTTGCAATCCGGCGCCGTCCTACATACATGGGCGTTGCCTTGTCATACTGGCTAGCAATAAATAGTGTTTTCTGAACAGCTTTTGCCAGTTTCGATTACGTTGCTGTCCTTGTCAATCGAGAAATTAGTCCAACGCTCGTTGCACGCGATAGGGCCGGCCGCTTGAACTTACAATAGTTCATCGGATGCATTCTGCAAATAAAACGCATGCAGCTTTGCTTGAAGCAGTTCCTTGTCGGGCAACTTGGTCTGGTATTCCGCGATGAAGGTATGCCGCAGGCAGTGCCAGGTGAAGTTCTGAATGCCAGCATCTTTCACACAACGGTCGAACCATGAGCGCGAGTCATTCAGATCCTTGCCGAACTTCGATTGGCAGACGCGGCCATCATGAGGGCGTTCCTCGTGCAAAGTCTCCATCGCGGCGACGCAAGACTTGTTCATCGGGATCTCGCGGCTACTCCCGTTCTTCGTTTCTTCAAGCAGAACACATTTGAGGCGGAACGTGTTCTGAGACCCTACCAAGCTGAATGTCGCTAACTTACGCATTATCGTATGTAGCGCTACG
>JAATFH010000449.1 GCA_015655315.1 Terriglobales bacterium | reverse complement strand
GTGGGCCGCAGAGGCCCTTCAGCCCAGCTGATCAGCCCGGTAAACCGCATACCGCCTACGGTTGCCGAAAACCAAGCGGCATTCTCTGTCGGACTGCACTCGAAGCGAGCGCCGTCGGAACGGACAAGCTCGAAGCGGAGCACATGGCGGCCGAAGGTTCCCGCAACATGATGGTTCTTGCCGTGAATGTCGTTGGCAATTGCTCCACCGACGGTTACATATTTCGTTCCCGGCGTGACAGGAAGAAAAAAGCCGCGTGGCACAGCGAAGTCGAGAATCTCCGCCAGCGTTACTCCGGCTTCGCAGCGCAACACGCCTGTTTCCGGATCGAAGTGCAGCAGGCGGTCCATGCCGCGCGTTTTGAGCAGCGTGCCGTGCTCCAGCAGGCAGACATCGCCATAGCTGCGGCCTGCGCCGACGGGCAGGACTTTTGTGGCGGGAGGATTCGGAAGCGGAAAATCGGAAGTCCAGCTCAACGGGACTACTTCTGCTTCCAGTTTTGGATAACGTCCCCATGATTCAAACTTCGGTTGCGGGTTGCGTGGCATTCTTCTCCATCGTACAAGGATGAGCCATGTGGATTCGCTAAAGAGTGGCGAATATGGCGATGACGACCACTGCCAGTCCGATGAGCAGGCTCATGCGGTCGGTCACGGCGAAAATTACGGGGTCTTCATTCATCTCTCCGCGCGAAGCGAGCAGCCACACACGACTGATCCAAAGCAGCATCAGAGGAACGATCAGCCACATCCGGATAGGGTGGGCATAGAGCGCGGTGACGTTGCTGCCACTGATGTAAAGCGAAAATACGACGACCGCCGCATAGCCGCTGGCCGTGCCGAAGCTGCGCAACTGCTCGATGTCCGCGACCAGATATCCGCGTCCGTTGGAAGGGGCGGCACCGCGTTCCCGCAGATTCTGCATCTCGCTGAAACGCTTGACCATGGCCAGACTGAAAAACAGGAAGACGGAAAAGCCGGCGAGCCAGGTGGAAATCGTGATGCCGGTAGCTCCGCCTCCGGCCAGCATGCGCACGGTGTACAGGCCCGAGAGCAGGAGTACATCCACGAGGACGACCCGCTTCAGCACAAGAGAATAGCTGAGCGTAACAACAAGATAGAGCACCAGCCAGCCGAGAAACTCCTCCGGCAGGAAAAGCGTTCCTGCAAATCCCGCAAGCAGGAGGAGAACAGTGATTGCAACGCCGGTCGAAGCCTGCAGATCTCCGGCGGCAAAAGGGCGAAGGCGCTTTTTGGGGTGCCTGCGATCGGCCTCGATATCGAGCAGATCGTTGACGATATAGGTTGCCGAAGCGCACAGGCTGAAGCAGAAAAAGGCCACAATCGCGTGCAGGATCGGCAGCCACCCCAGCGAATGGGCCAGCAATACGGGGACAAAAATCAGCACATTTTTCGCCCACTGGTGCAGGCGAATTGCCTTCAGAAATGTCTTTCTCCGTGGTGAGCGATCTTCAAAGTGCTGGTGGATATCGATCTTGCTGGATTTGACAAGCGCCAGGAGAGACGCATGGGGATTGGCCAGCATGGCCGCTCCGGCATGTTCAAGGAGCGGCAGATCGGGACGGGCGTTGCCGATGTAGTCGAAATCTTCGCCGTCGAATTCAGCCTGCAGGCTTGCCAGTTTGTTGCTTCCGGTCAGATTGGTACTGCCGTCGCTCGCCAGAACTCCGTCAAAAATTCCGAGATGCGCCGCAATTCTATGCGCAAGTCGCGCATCGGCGCCGGTAGTGAGATAAATCCTGCGACCCTGTTGACGCTGTTGCTCAAGATAAGCAAGCAGCGGACGGTTGTAAGGGAGATGGGCCGCGTCAAGAGAAACGAGATTGCCCACCTGCGCTTTCAGCGCTGCCTTGCCGTCCAGCACCCAGCGAAAGGCTTTCAAGGCGCTTCCGGGATGCAGTCGCAGGAGCACCAGCAGCGAATCGACCAGCGTGTCGCTCTTGACCAGTGTGCCGTCGAGATCGACGCACAAGGGCCGCAGAAAACCGGGTTCGGCCTGTAGCTGAGTTTGCGCCTGGTTCTGCAAATCCTTCTCCTGCATTGATTATCGCCTGCACGGTGCGAAATGAATCAGCGTTTATGTTTCAAGCGCGGACTGGAGGCCTGTAAAAGATGTTTGATTGTGCAAATAAAGCTATAAAGCGTGGGAAAAAGGGGTCTCCTTCGACAAGCTTCAGTGCACCTGTGGCGTCCCCAACCAAGGTGAAGATAATGCCCTCGCGACATATCCTGCGATGACGGGCCAATGCTTGCTTCCACTCGTGACAGGGCGGATACTGACACCATGCCCGAGGAGCAACCCCAACATTCCGGCGTCCCCTCGTGGGGATTGATGCTCGCCTTGCTCTTTCTTGCAATCCTTGTTGCGACCGGAATCGCTTACTGGCTGATTTATCCCTATACTCACCGTTAGCCGCGTCAGGCGGGTTGCTGCGCGCGGTCTGCCAGCAGAATCGGAATTCCGTCTTCGATTGGATACCTGCGCTGGCACCGGCCGCACCGTATCCAGTCGCCTTCGGCTAACAGATTGCCGTGGCACACCGGGCAGGCCAGCATGGCCATCACATCGGGGGAAAATCCCTCTTCCATCATCTTTCCAGTGTACGCATCCTTTACCATGAAAACAGATGACGACACCACGCTTACTTGATGGAAATGCAATCGCAATACAGATTAAAGCCGAGGTTGCCACGGAAGTGGAACAGCTGGCCGCGCAGGGAATTCGTCCCGGCCTGGCAGCTGTTCTGGTTGGCAATGTAGCCGCTTCTGAAATTTATGTGCGCAACAAGGTGCGCACCAGCCAGCAGCTCGGTATCTATTCCGATCTGATCACGCCGCCGGATACCGTCACCACCGAAGAAATGCTGGAGCTGGTGGCGCAGCTCAATGCGCGCGAAGACATCGACGGCATTCTCATTCAGCTTCCGCTGCCAAAACAGGTCAACGCCAAGATGCTGCTTGAGGCCGTCTCTCCGGAGAAAGATGTCGACGGCTTTCATCCGGTGAACGTGGGCCGGTTGCAGACGGGGCAGCCCGCGCTGGCTCCCTGCACCCCGGCGGGCATGATTCAGATGCTCAAGCGCAGCAATCTGCCAATCGCGGGGCAGAATGCTGTGGTCATTGGCCGCAGCGATATCGTCGGCAAGCCGATTTCGATTCTTCTTTTGCAGGAAAATGCGACAGTCACCATCTGCCATAGCAAGACGCGCGACCTCGGCAGCTATACCCGCAATGCAGACATTCTGGTCGCGGCCATCGGTCGTCCGGGGTATGTAACGCCGGAGCTGGTCAAACCCGGCGCGACGATTCTCGATGTCGGCATCAACCGCATTACGACACGCGAGGAGTTCGACAAGTATTTCACCGGTGACACCAAGCGCGAAGAGATGTTCGTGCTGAAGGGATCGACCATTGTGGGCGATGTGCATCCGGACGCCTTCAAAATCGCGGGTGCCTATACGCCTGTTCCCGGCGGAGTCGGACCCCTGACCATCGCCATGCTGATGGCAAACACGGTGCGGGCGGCCAAACTGCGGCGCGGACTTACGGCCTGAAGCCGATGCTGCGCGTGGGGCTTACCGGAGGACTGGGCAGCGGCAAGAGCACCGTGGCACAGATGTTTGCCGCGCACGGCGTTCATGTCCTCTCCGCGGACGAAGAGGGCCGCAGGCTCATGCAGCCGGGTGAAGCCGTCTACCGGAAGATCGTCGAGCATTTTGGCCGGGAGGTAGTACGCGACGATGGAACATTGAATCGCGCACTGTTGGCTGATCTCGCCTTTCGCCAGGGCAGGCTCGATGAGTTGAACCGGATCGTACATCCGGCAGTGATTGCCGCACAGGAAGCGTGGGCGGATGAACTGTTTGCCCACGATCCGGATGCGATTGCCATGATCGAATCCGCGTTGATCTTCGAAGCCGGAGTCAGCGGCAGCGTTCCCGGCTGGCGTGACCGCTTCGACCGCATTGTGCTGGTGACAGCTCCGGATGAACTGAAGATCAGGCGCTTTCTCGAACGGGTCAGCGCGGGGAGAGAGATGACAGTGGAGCAACTCCAATCTTCTGAACGGGACGCACGCGCACGCCTGGCTGCGCAGATTCCGGATAGCGAAAAAATTGCCCTCTCTGACTATGTGATCGACAATAGCGGCTCGCTGGCGGAGACGCGGCGGCAGGTCGAGGAGGTCTTCACTTACCTCTGCCACACGGTGACTCGATAGAATAAAGAATGATAGTTCCCTGCTGCTATGCCCCATTCAGTGCCAGCGGCATGACACAAATTTTTGAACGAATGACGTCGCAATGATTTTTCGCAGGATTGTTTTGGTTCTCGTGCTGGTGGGCGGGTTCTGGTTGCTTCTCAATCGCACCCGGCCCTCAAACACTGTATTGCCGTCGATTGCCCCCGGCTCGCTACATTTGACCGAGGCTCACGCCGCGCCGGAATACGACACAGAAGAACTGAACAATATCTCTGTTTACAAAAAGGCGCTGCCATCGGTTGTGAATATTACTTCGTCTGCCGTTGCCTATGACTTCTTCTGGGGCGCAGTTCCGCAGCAGGGGCAGGGCTCCGGCTTCATCCTTAATAAAGAAGGCCAGATTCTCACCAACTACCACGTCATCGCCGACGCGCAGCAGGTAGAAGTCACCACCTCCGACAAGCATCGCTACAAGGCGCGCATTATCGGGCGTGACCGGCACCACGATCTCGCACTGCTGCAAATCACCGGACCGAACCTGGTTCCTGCAACCCTCGCCGATTCACGCAATCTTGTCGTCGGCCAGAAGGTCTATGCCATCGGCAATCCCTTCGGACTGAGCGGCACCATGACCACCGGCATCATCAGCGCCAAGCGCTCGATTCGTGGACCGGGTGGCGACCTGATCGACAATGCCATTCAAACAGACGCCGCCATCAACCCCGGCAACTCCGGCGGCCCACTGCTCAATTCACGCGGCGAGGTTATCGGCATCACTTCGCTGATCGCGACCAATCCCAATCAGGGCGTCGATCAGAACGCGGGCATTGGCTTTGCCATTCCTATCGACACTGCAAAAGCAGTACTGGGCGATTTCCAACGCTATGGCCGCGTGCGCCGACCTTCGCTCGGCATCGTTTCCTACCCGATTGGGCCTGATCTTGCCGACCAGATGGGTCTAGCCGCCGATTACGGCGTGTTGATTCAGCGCGTACTACCCGGTGGGCCGGCAGAGAGCGCTGGACTGCACGGCGGCAACCAGACGGCGTATCTCGGCAATATGCAGATCTATCTCGGCGGCGACCTGATCGTCGGCATCGATGACCAGCAGGTCGCCAGCACGCAGGACATCGACGAACTCCTGGTCCGCCATCAGGTGGGCGACGTCATCACCGTCACCTACTTCCGCGGACGCCGCAAGCTTACGACGAAGCTTACGCTGGGCGAAGCAGGCGACCGCACGACGTAACCACGATGACACCGCGCGACCAGCTCGACATTGCCGGACTCCGCATTCTCGATGGTGGCATGGCCACGGAGCTGGAGCGGCGCGGCTGCGACATCAGCGGACCACTCTGGTCGGCACGTGTGCTGACGGATAGCCCGGAAACCATTGAAGCAGTCCACCTGAGCTATCTCGAAGCAGGAGCTGACTGCATTCTTACGTCGAGCTATCAGGTATCGGCGATGGGCTATGCCGAGCTGGGACAGCCTCCCGAAGCGGCAGCCGCAGCGCTGCAGCTCTCAGTCGAACTGGCGATCGCCGCACGCGATCGCTATCGTCAGCAATCTTCGCGTCCCGTCTGGATCGCAGTCTCGCTTGGACCGTATGGGTCCGCTCTGCATGACGGTTCGGAATACCACGGAAACTACGCCGCCAGCTTCGCCGACCTGGTTCGCTTCCATGAGGAACGGCTGGCCATCGCCGAAACCACTGCGGCAGACTTCGTCGCGCTTGAATCCGTGCCATCGCTTGAAGAGGCGGAAGCGATAGTCGAAGCCCTGCATCAACACCCGACGATCCAGGGCTGGATTTCTTTCACCTGCAAGGACCAGCAGCATATCTCACATGGAGAAAAGCTGGCGCACTGTGCCGAGTTTCTCGACAGACAGAAACAGGTTATCGCCGTGGGCATCAACTGCACCCAGCCACGATTCATCCGCCCGCTCATTAGCGAGGTGAAGCGGGCGACTCGCAAACCCATCGTCGTCTATCCCAACTCGGGCGAAGGCTGGGATGCGGAGCATCGCTGCTGGACCGGTACTTCAGACGCCGTCGGCTTCGGCATACTCGCACGTGAGTGGACGGAGGCAGGCGCGCAGATCATTGGCGGCTGCTGCCGTACAGGGCCAGACCATATTCGCGCTATCCGCGAGAGCCTGCCGGAGATTCCTGCTTCACTTTAATTGCGTTGTTAACCGTCGTAAGCCGCCTTCAGTACCTTCACATCGATCTTCACCATCTCCATCATGGCTTTCATCACGCGCTGCGATTTTGCCGGGTCGGGATCGTTCAGCATTTCACCCAGTGCCGTCGGAATGATCTGCCATGACAATCCGAATTTGTCGGTCAGCCAGCCGCACGCATCCGGCTTTCCCCCGCCCTCTAAAAACTTTTCCCATAATTCATCGACTTCTTCCTGCGTTTTACAGTCCACGAAGAGGGATATGGCCGGAGTCAACTTGAAATGCGGACCGCCGTTCAGCGCCATAAACTGCTGCCCTTCGAGCTCAAAGGTGACCCACATGACGGAACCTTTCGGTCCCGGGCCAGCATCGCCGTAGCGGCTGACTTTTCCTACTTTAGAATTCTTGAAAATGGAGACATAGAAATTCATTGCCTCCTCCGCGTTCGCGTCAAACCATAAAAACGGCGTGATCTTCTGCATACATTTCTCCTCGGAAAGGTACTGCTTTTTTCGAACCCCCGATGCTACCGGAACGGTGGTCCGTCAGGCAGCCTCCGTCTCCAATAAAGCGGCGAGCCGGTCGTATGTCTCGGCTGCACCGTGCTCCATACCCGACTGAATGACAGCATCGCGAACTTCCTTCGACGGATAAAGCGCGGTGGCTGTCAATGTCGTCCTGCCATCTTTCTCCACGAAGACAGCCGTGACCTGCGATTCGCCGGGAAAATCGTCGAACGACTCCATGTGCACGGAACGCTCCGGCGGCGCGATCTCTTTGTAGGTCCCGCGCATTCCCATTTGGCTTCCGTCAGGGCCCTGCATAACGAAGCGAAAGCCGCCACCGACTCGGAAATCGACCTCGCAGACAGACAACGACCAGCCGTGCGGCCCAAACCATCGTTTCAGCAGCTCGGGTTTGCTGAATGCCTCAAAGACGAGGTGGCGGGGAGCGTTGAAGACTCGCGTAAGAACAATTTCGCAGTCGCTGGGCGTGGTCACTTGAAGAGTTCCTGTATTCCTCATTCCTTGTTCTCCTTTGAGGTTGGCTGCGCATGCAATTTGACGTGCCTGCTTTTCTTTTCCGTAGGCTTCATCTCTTCCAGCAAGGCATCGAGGCGCTGGAAGCTGCTTTCCAACCTGCCGCGATAGTCTTCCAGCCAGTTTGTCGCTTCCAACAGAGGCTTGACTTCTACACGGCAGGGACGCCGCTGCGCATCGCGTCCCCGCGAAATCAGCCCAGCCCGCTCCAGCACCTTAAGGTGCTTGGAGATGGCCGGCTGGCTCATGGAGAACGGCCTAGCCAATTCCATGACTGAAGTTTCGCCGGCCGCAAGGCGAGCAAGAATCGCCCGCCTGGTCGGGTCGGCAAGCGCCGCGAAGGTTACATCCAGGGTTGAAGTCGTCATTGAATAACCAAAAAGTTATATAATGTAATGGTTATATGTAGGAAGAAATTCTCTTGTCAAGATTCTTTTGTGCCTTTTTGGGAGATGGATTCAAAAGGTTGATGCAGGGCGAGGAATGCCCGTGCTGCGACACCTCCACAACCCATGCGACAATATAGGAGTAACCGCCATGAAATCAGAATCTCTCCCTGTGGTTCCACAGGCTGCCTCTGTCACTCCTGAGCTTCTGGCTCAACACAGCATCACACCCAATGAATACGAACGCATCACCGCGGCCCTGGGGCGCACTCCAAGCCTAACGGAACTGGGCATTTACAGCGTCATGTGGAGTGAGCATTGCTCCTATAAGTCGTCGCGCGTGCACCTGCGGCGGCT
>JAATFH010000358.1 GCA_015655315.1 Terriglobales bacterium | reverse complement strand
CACCCCGGAGGGACGGATGATGCGATGGCGGGAAATTGCGATGACGATTGCCGTGTCCGGGCTGGCGCTGACGCTCAGCGCGCAGGAGCCGGTGAGCGCGCCCGAGTTGCAGTCCGCAAATTCGCCGGTGCAGGCGAACCAGCCGGAACCAGCCGCAGCCATCCCCGGCGCTACGGCGTCCACCGGGAAGAAGATATACACCGTCCCAGCCGGCACCAAGGTACTGCTGCAACTGCGAAGCGCGGTGACCACCAAGAGCGCCAAGCCGGGTGACGGGGTCTACCTCGCCTCTACGTTTCCGGTGGTGGTGGGCAATCGTGTGATGATCCCGTCCGGCGTCTACGTGCAGGGAGTCGTGGACCAGGTTACCCGGGCCGGCCGGGTTAAGGGCAGAGCCCAGCTCAATATGCACTTTACTTCGATCATTTTTCCCAACGGATCGGTCGTGAATGTCCCCGCCGTCGTGAACAGCATTCCCGGTTCTGATGGTGCCAAGGTCCAGGACGAAGGTGCGATTCAGCAGTCTTCCAGCAAGGGTAAGGATGCCGGAACCATAGCGCAGGACACGATTGCCGGGGCGGGCCTCGGAACCATCGGCGGCGCGGTTGCCGGAAGCCCTGGCGCCGGTGCCGGATACGGCGCGCTGGCGGGCGGAGCAGCCGGATTGATTTACACGCTCTTCACTCGCGGCGATGACGTGGTTTTGAATGCAGGCCAGGGCGTCGAGATGGTTTTGCAGCGTCCGTTGACGATCACGCAGGCTAATCTGACCGGTCCCGATGTTGCCGGACAGGTTTCGCTTGTTCCTTCGGCACAGCAGCCGATGGCCAAGCCGAAGTCAAGCATTCTTTGCCCGTTGGGCGGACTGGGTTGCTCTTAAAGCGCAATCCAATTTAAATAAAAGAGTTGATGAACGAAGAAAGTACGACAAAAGAAGTGAATAAAAAAGCGCGCGCCCATCTGAGATTGTGGGTGCGCGATTTTCTTATCTCGGTGATGGCCTCATTCTTCATCATCACCTTTCTCTATCAGCCGGTGAAGGTCGAAGGCACCAGCATGCAGCCTGAGCTGCGCGACCAGGACCGGCTCTTCGTGAATAAATTCGCCTATAACTTCGAGAAGATCTCGCGCGACGACGTCGTCGTTTTCTACTACCCGCGCGATACGCAGAAAAGTTACATCAAGCGAGTGATCGCGCTGCCCGGCGACAACATCCGCATCGAAGACGGCCGCGTTTACGTCAACGGTCAGCGGGTGGACGAGCCATACGTTCCCAAACGTTTCCGCGACACGCGCTCGATGGCCGATATGGTCGTTCCGCAGAACGAATATTTTGTGATGGGCGACCACCGCTCCATTTCCAGCGACAGTCGCGATTTTGGCCCGGTCACGCGCAAGCTGATCTACGGCAAAGCCGCGTTCATCTACTGGCCCGCGGACAAAGTGGGCGTGGTGCACTAAGCGGTATTGACATATAGAACACCCTGGTTGTCATCCTGAGCGGAGTATGATGCGTTTGGCGTCATACTCCGCTCACAATTCTTTGCGGAAATAAATACTTGCGCTTATCTGTCGATACTGCCTGGCGGTTTACTTTGCATCGGCAGTGCATTCGTTGCGCATAAACGCCCACTCTTCGCACTGTTTGCCATTGGGAAAGGTGCAGATGCCGACTTGGCCGCCGTCTTTTCCCGTCTCCATCTTGAGCGTCCCGCCGCGCTTTGTGCAGTTTACGGAAGCAGGATTCGGCATGCCGATATTCTTGCTCTGCGACGGGCCGATGCGCTTGAGCGTGAAGTTCAGCTTTGAGTCGATCGGTTTCATGTCGCCATCGAGTTGCTGCAATGTGTCATCGTCAACGCGCAGATAATATTGTTTGCCCGGTTTATCCGGATCGAGTTGATAGACCGTCGCATTCGGGTCGCCCGGCATGCCGCGAAGCACAGTCCACGAGCCGTAGTTCGTAAAGCTGCCGCGGTCGATGTATTTCAACTGCAGCCGGTAGATGGCCTCTGTAAAATCATGCGGCGCTTTCGTATATAAGGTGAGCGTCGTGACAATACCACTGCAGTCCGCGCAGGGAGTCGTGCCTTGCCACGTCCCCAGCAGATGCATGGTCTTCGCCTGGGCAACAAAATGTGCCTCCTGTTGCGTATCATTCGACTGACTTTGGGCGACGAGAACAAACGCCAGAGTGACGAAAACGAAGATACTTTTCGGGCTAAATCTCACAAGCCCTCCTGTCCGGAAATCCCACCCAGAATATCGCAGAAGCAGTGGGGCTGCAGCCCCAAAACCTGCTAAAATCTATTGAATCCTTCTATCTACCAGAAAACAACAAACTTATTCACTTATAGATAACACAGCCATGTGCGGAATTGGCAAAAACCGCTGAAAAAGCTGGTTCATTCTGCAATTCTTCAGCAAAATCTCCGACGCGCTCGTCACGATTGTTATTGTCGGGCATTCGATTTGAAGTTCGCCGCAATTCAACATCGGGAAAAGCAATAACACCCATCACTTTTGTGTCCGCGTGCAGAGGCTCGATAACCATTTCGGTATTCCTGTGACTCGGGACGATTTGCAAAACGCCTATGATGCGATCAAACTTGGTTCACGCGGAGAGCTTCCGCTACGGATTAGAGGGAATCCTGCCCCGAGCGAAACAGGCCCCCTCTTTGAGGCGCTCGAGGTGATATTGCGCACTGTGGTGCGCAAAGCCCTTCTCGAAGGGAGTTTCGGTCTCCTCTTCAAGGATGACGATTCGGTCGCTGCGGCTTGGAAACTCTAGAACAAAGACTATTAGATCGTTGACCCATCGATGGTCGCGTGTCTACCATAGGCATCATGTTGGGGGTCGGATGTCTACTATAAAGAAGCAAGCACAGCAACGAGCGAATGTTTTGCAAGGCACGCTCGATATGCTTATTCTGCGCACGCTTATCTATGGGTCGGCTCACGGCCATCAGATTGGAAAGCATATACAGCGAACAACGAACGACTTTCTACTGATGCAACACGGCTCCCTGTATCCGGCCTTACATCGGCTAGAGAAGCGAGGGTGGATCACCTCGAAATGGGAGACGCGCCGGATCGCAACCGTGAGTTCAAGTATTACCAATTGACTGAAAAGGGTAAAAAGCAGTTGCTGGTCGAGGAATCGAAATGGAAGCGGATGGCTGAGGCTGTGGCAAGTGTCATGTGGCCGGCTGCGGAGGAGGGATGAGATGAGATGGTGGCAGATCGAGAAAAGAAACGCAGACCTCGAACGCGAGTTGCAATCGGACATCGAACTGGAAGAAGAAGAGCGACGCGAGAATGGGCGCTCACAGGAAGAAGCACGTCACGCAGCACGTCGCGCTCTGGGCAACATGCCTTTGATTAAGGAACAAGCGCATGAGGCATGGGGAGTCGCACCAATTGAGCGATTGTTTCGAGATCTCCGCTTCGCGTGGCGCATTCTGCTAAGGAGTCCCATATTCGCATTAACAGCAATCCTCACTCTCGCATTCGGGATTGGGATCACCACCGCTGTATTTTCGATTGTCGAAGGCGTGTTGCTCCGCCCGCTGCCATTTCCCGAGCCGAACCGTCTTGTCACGCTTGGCGACCGCCTGGAAGGCGTCAATTATGGGGGCGTGCCGGCGTATGTGACCGCACCCGGGGCTAGCACTTATTTGCGAGAAGCCCGCGCATTCACCAATCTGGGAGCTTATCAGACCTTGGATTATGAACTCTCCGCTTCGAACAACGGTGCAATCCAAAGCCCAGATCGTGTTCATGCCGCGCGGCTGACCGCTGGCATATTTCCAACTCTCGGTGTCTCGGCGACCATGGGCCGAGTATTTACGGGAAAGGAAGACGAGGGGAGCCAGCGAGTGGCTGTCCTGAGCTATCAGACCTGGCGCAGCCGGTTTCACAGCGATCCCGGGATATTGGGAACGAAGATTCTGCTTGGCCGCCAGCCCTACGAGATCATCGGTGTGATGCCGAGCGATTTTGAGTTCCCTCTGGCTCCTGGGCAACTTGACCGCACCGAAATCTGGGTTCCGATGAGTTTCACACAATCAGAGTTGCTGCATGGCGCTGGAAATTGGGGCTATCGCATAGTCGGCAGACTTAAGCAGGAGATAACTCCAGGCTTGGCTCAACAGGATGCGGAGATGCTGCGCGTGAGATCATGGCCAATTTGCCCCCTGCCCTGTCTGGCCGCAGGATTCATCCGGAAGTGCGGTCTCTCGATGAGGACACTGTGGCTGAGGCCCGGCCTTTAATTCAAACTTTTTTCCTCGCGGTAGTAGTCGTCCTTTTCATCGCCTGTGCGAATCTTGCCGGACTGTTTCTCGTTCGAGTGATTCGCCGTCGCCGAGAGATTTCTGTACGGCTCGCATTAGGAGCTGGTCCTGAAACCATCTTGCGCTCATATTTAGTAGAAGCTCTCGTGTTGAGTACCAGCGGTGGAATATTGGGATTGGCGCTGGCAGCATTCGCTTTGCGCGTTGGAGTTAAGCTGCTGCCGGAGACGCTTCCTCGCACTGGCTCGATCTCGCTGGATTGGCACGTTGTCTGGTTCGCGCTTGGACTATCTGTACTTACGGGACTCTTTTGTGGGTTAGTCCCGGCATTCACAGCCGCGCGTACCGGAGTTAGCGAAGCCCTCAAAGAGGGTGGGCGTACCGGTAGTGCCAGCCGCGGCCATGCTCGTCTGAGGTCTGCGCTTGTGATTGCCGAACTTGCAGTGGCTTTGGTGTTGCTGAGCGCCTCAGGATTGCTGCTGAGGAGCTTTGAAAAGATGCGGGAGATTGATCTTGGCTTCAGAGTTGACCATGTTCTGACCGCCTCGTTCAGCTTACCTCGCGGACGGTATTCCACTCAGAATGCCATCAATGCATTTCAGGCATCCTTACAGGATCGACTTCAGCAATTGCCGGGGGTCATAGCCGCTGGCACAACCTCCGTGTTACCCGCATCCGGAGTGGGCGGAATGGCAGTCTTTACACCGGAAGGATACGTTCCCCCGAACGGTTCAGGCTTGAATCTTGCGTGGATGCCTGAAGTGACAGGCGACTATTTTCGGGCCCAAGGAATACAGATCCTTCGTGGTCGCGCCTTCACAATGGCGGACAAGGACGGGTCGCCCTTAGTGGTAATCGTGAGCCGTGGTTTAGCCGAACACTACTGGCCCGGACAGGATCCAATTGGGAAGCGGGTGCACCGCGGCCCGAAGGAGGCAACTGCCTTACCTTGGCTAACCGTGGTGGGAGAAATTGATGGGGTGAAGCAACTTTCCGATCTACCCGCGAAACAGGAGATTTATGTTCCTGCGACACAGGCCAAAACTGATGCAGGAACATTGGCGTCCCCGGACATGCTCGCTGGTGATTCTGGCTCTATTGTTATGCGATCACAGGTCCCGCCTGCGCAGTTGGCTGACGCGCTGCAGGCAAGCGTCCGGTCGATTGATCCACAGTTGCCCGTCACGAATATTGCGTCAATGGATCAGATTGTTTCAGAAGATCAGGCACCACGTCGCTTCAATACCGTGTTGATCTCGGCATTCGCGGCTGCCGCGGTGCTACTCGCACTCCTCGGCGTATATAGCGTCGTCGCATTTTCTACTGCAACGAGGAATCAGGAAATGGCGATTCGTCTAGCCCTTGGTTCCGGGAGGCCAAGCATTATGGGTCTAATCCTGACTTCTGGCGCAAAGCTCGGACTCGCTGGCTGCGGAGTTGGGTTCGTCGCCGCACTATTCGCGATGCGCCTTATGCGCTCACTTGTATTTCAGGTCAATGTGCTGGATCCGGCCGTTCTAGCCTTTTCGACTCTGGTTGTCTTTCTCATCACGGTTTTGGCCTCAATTGTGCCCGCGAGCCGGGCAGCATCGGTAGAGCCCGTGAAAGCGCTTCGAGACGCATAGCAAACGGCTTCGCGTCTTGTGCGCCAGAATGCGCGGAATGTGCATGGACTGGCGAGGACGACGACCATACTTGGTTGGGGACGAGAAGTCAGGCAAGACCCAAGGCATCGAGATTTTGATTTAGTGTTGCTGGAACTCTAAAGCCTCGCAGGACCAACAAGGAAATTTCGGCGATGCTGCGACTTGTGTGGTCGGCGCAGGGTTCCGTCACTGTGACAGACGTCCATACCAGTTTGGAAGAAGAAGGCCGGGAACTGGCCTATTCGACCGACCGTGAAGGCTATTCGCGAAGATCTCACAGCGTCGGCGAATACTTCGCCGAAAGACGAACGCATAACGCCTAACGGAGAACTTCGCGCGTGAAGCTAACAGGCAACACATCTTTGTAATCTAAATTGACGAGAAGAGCCTTAGCACTCGTCCAGCCTTGACATCGCAAAATCCGAATAATAGTCAAAGCTCGTCCGCGTGCAGATGAACGAATCTTCTTAAATTCGCCATTTCGCTATATTCTCCTCATGTAGTTCCACGCCCAGGCCAGGTATATCTGAGAGATTGATAAAGCCGTTCTTTGCCCGGGGCTCACCAACAAAGAGCTTCCAAAAGAGGGTGTCGTCGTCCGGAGCGCCTCCCTCCTCAGGGGCAGGGAAGTATTCTGCTATAGGAGAATTAAGATGGGACATAACTAGATGATAGTTGTGCACTTGGCCCGCGTGCGGAATCACACTGAGGTTGTATGCTGAAGCCATCGCCCATATTTTTCGTGCTTCCGTAATCCCCCCGACCCGATTTACATCGGGCTGTAAGATATCGACGGCCCGGCTGTGAATCAATTCCCGGTAACCATAGCGGGTGAATTCGTGTTCTCCTCCGCTGATGGGTGTATTTACTGCTGAGCGTATCTCCGCG
Organism: Terriglobales bacterium; assembly: GCA_015655315.1. GTDB lineage: Bacteria > Acidobacteriota > Terriglobia > Terriglobales > Acidobacteriaceae > Alloacidobacterium. Next base: position 17,303 of record JAATFH010000358.1, on the reverse strand, counting down.
TAGCCAGCAATATCTTCTGGAATCACAGGTTCTTCTACCCACTGCAGATTGAGTCCCGCATCTTCGATCATGCGAATCATGCGAATGGCGTACGATACATCCCATCCCATGTAAGCATCCGCAGCGAGCTCGATATCCGATCCGACGGCGTCACGAACGATTCTTATTAGATCAAGATTCTTTCGCATACCTTGCATGCCATCTTGTGGACCGTATCCAAAACGCTGCTTGATAGCAGTGAATCCCTGGTTGACGAAAGCCTTGGCACGATTCGCCAAGAGGTCGAGATCCTTGTGGGCATAGAGTCGACTTGCGTAAACGCGAATCTGCTGGCGCGTGCTGCCGCCTAAGAGGTTATAAACCGGCTGGCCAGTTGCTTTGCCGAGGATGTCCCAGAGCGCAATGTCGACCGCGCTGATTGCCTCGAGAACAAGCCCTTTGCGGCCGTAATTGAGTGTGCTTCGGAACATCCTTTCCCACAGGAACTCCACATCAAATGGATTCTCACCTGTGACGAGATCCTTGAGATGGTGTTCGATAATGTATGCGGCCGCACCATTACCGACACCGACACTGCCGACGCCCGACAGTCCTTGATCTGTGGACACCCGGACCAGTACTGCGTAGGCAGGTCCACCACGCAGACCCACACTTCGCTCTTCCAAGAGCTTAGAGTAATCAGGGAAGATGTGGATAGGCGTGACAAGAAAATCACCGTCATCGCCTTGTGAAAAATCGGGTGGACGACCGACAACAAAGGTCTCGATATTCGTGATCTTCAAAACATCAACCTTTCGTAAGTATTCGAAGTACGTCCTCGGCCACATTCAGTGTCTCGGCGACATCTTCTGCGGTGTGGCTCAACATCAAATGGTTGCGATTCATCGCAATAGGCAGCATGAAAATTCCGCGTTTAACCATCTCGCTTCTAAAGCGCAGGTCAGTCGCGTTATCGTTTTCAAGTAAGTCGGTGTAGGATTCGACCGGTCCCTCCAAAAAATAGGGAACTACGACCGAACCGAAAGCAGAGATATGGCCGCGAATGCCGAAGCGCTCAAAGAGGCCCGTTAGTCCTGTCGCCAGGGTCTTGCCGAAAGCAAACAGCCTCTCATGAGAGCGCTTGTCTTCCAGTATTTCGATTGTGGCCAGCGCAGCGGCGACCCCAACCGCATGACCGTTGTAGGTGCCGGCAAAAAATACATCTCCGCCCGTAAGCGTCTGATACCGTTCCATTAAATGTTTCTTGCCGCAAACGGCGGCAATGGGAAATCCATTAGCCATGCTTTTTGCGAGCGTCGTTAGATCCGGGGTTACCTCGCAGATAGCCTGATATCCGCCTAAGCCATGTCGGAAGCCAGTAATAACCTCATCGAAAATCAGAATGACACCATGGCGTTCGGTTAGTTCGCGAAGCCCTCTGAGGAATTCGATTTTCGGTAATACGCAACCGATATTGTGGGGGATGAGCTCCAGAATGATCGCTGCTACCTGATCTTTCTCGCGTCGAAGCGTTTCCTCAACTTCGTCTATGCGATTGAAATTGAGCACGATTGTATGGCGCATGGCCTCATCAAGGATCCCGGCGGAAGCAGGATCGTAGTGCCCGATCTTCTCGCGAGGTGAAATGATGTTCATACAGAGATAATCATTTGAGCCGTGAAAGCATCCCTGAAACTTAATTATCTTTTTGCGTCCCGTCACCGCGCGCGCGAGACGAATACAGTGTTGGTTTGCTTCTGAGCCGGTTACGCAGAGCAGAGTCTGTTCAGCGCTGGGAATGTGCTCGCAGAGTTTTGCTGCGAGACGAATTTCCGCCTCGGTTGTTCCGTTGCCCATCAGATCGATGGATTGCAGCGCCTTCGTCACTCGGAGATTAACGGTTGGGTCGCTATGGCCGATGATGATAGGGCCGAAGGCGGCGTGATAGTCCAGATACTGTTTGCCATCTACGTCACGCAACGTTGACCCTCGCGCCTCTTGCCAAACGATCTTTTGGGAGAGTGCTCGTGCAGCCGAATTCACTCCTCCGGGGACATAGCACTGTGCTTCGTCAAATAAAAGATCGGATTTAAGTTTCACTGCATGCTCCGCGACCTTCGTCAGTTGTCCTTCGGTCAGCATCAGCGCCTAAGCAGAACGCACTGGCGACACTATGTCTCGCACAAACGCTTGCGTTCCGACCAGGCACCGAACGACTAGATTTTGTTTGCGATCGATATCGCCATCTGTGCCAAGCCCGCCGATCAGCGACAAGCGCCGAGGCGCAGGATGACACGAAGCGCTGAAAACTAGGCACCCCGAACCGGCGTGCTTTCGATGTCAGCGTTGGCTACGAACGCAATTGCATCAAGATAGTGCTCCCCGCTCTCAATGTCAATATGCAAATGTAATATCAATATGTTGATTAAGCATATTCGAACAAAAATCCTTATGCTACGATCAAAAGCATGGTTACGCGTAAAGTGGGCAAGCGAAAGACCTATCAAGTTCCCGCTCTTAAGCGAGCCTTTGCAATTTTCGATAGTTTGAATCACACAAGTTTCGGTCTGACTGTGCAGGAGGTCAGCCAGGAACACAACATTCCCTACAGCACAGCGTTCTATCTGCTCGAAACGATGCGGGAATGCGGATATGCGCAACGCAGCGAGGACTCGAAGAAGTATCGGCTAGGCTACAAGGCGCTGGGTTTCCGCGAAAGCAACGCAGGCAACGAGCTGCTCGATTTGAGAACCATCGCTAGACCGGTGATGGAAGAGCTTAGCGAATTGACGGGACTGACAATTCACCTAGCCATTCTTGAGCGAGATGAAGCGGTATATATCGAGAAGGTGGAACCTCGGGGTTTTGTACGCTTATACACCTGGATTGGCAAGCGCAACAGCCTCCATTGCACCGCCGTGGGCAAGTCTTTGCTGATGTGTCTCACGGAAGACGAGATCCGTGCGATCTGCAAACCGATCAATATGATTCGACGTACAGAACGTACTATCGTATCTGTGGATGCGCTGCTGTCAGATATTCGTTACGCTCGAGAGCGAGGTTACGCGATCGATGATATTGAAGATGAACCCGAGGGCAGGGCAGTTGCGGCTCCAGTCTACAATTCTCAAGGCAAAGTAGTTGCGAGCCTTGGTGTTGCAGGCAGCCTCAGCCAACTTGAATTTAGTCGTCTTGATCCCATGGGAAAGCTCGTTCAGAACTATGCAGAGCGCACTTCGTTGCGTTTGGGCCACAGTCTTGGGGGGACCGCCGTTGTCACCTCACAGCGCGGAAACTGATAGCACACCGTATCCTTGCCTCTATTCCGAATGTATTCAGCAGAAATCCCTATATTACTTGGATGCCCTGCCACTGCCGGCTCAGTTGATCCCAGTCGTTCTCGGCTCAGTGGACCTTTGAATATCTTGAACAGATACACTAATAAACTCTCGCGACGACATGCCATATCATTAGACGCAAAGATTTCATTATGCTGATGGGCGCTGCGTGGCACGGATTCTGGGGGTAAGGTCGGATCGGGCATAACGTAAGATTCAGGTTTTATTCGCAGAAATTTAGTGCCGAGTGGCGAAAGGAAGGCTCTGTACGTGGGGGACAAAATCGGGCGGCGCGATGTTCTAAAGTCCGGAGCAGCGGCGGTGCTAATGTGTTCAATGCGGTATGGTGCCGCAAGCAAAAAAATCCCCATTATTGACTCTCACATTCATCTGTTTGATCCGCGCCGTCCGGGCGGAATTCCATGGCCAACTGAGAAGGAATCGATACTGTATCGGCCAGCGTTGCCTGATCGCTACGCAAAAGCGGCTGCCCGGTTTGACATTGTCGGAGCGATTGCAATTGAGGCTAGCCCGTTGCTTCGCGATAACGACTGGCTCCTAACTACAGCGGCTGACAATTCGATGATCGTAGGCGTAGTTGGAAATTTGCTCCCAGGAGATAGTGCTTTTCGCGTGGAACTAGAACGTCTCTGTTTAAACCCACTTTTCTTAGGAATCAGATACGGCAATCTGTGGAATCGAAATCTTTGGATCGATTTGAACAAGCCTGGTTTTGTGGATGACTTAAAACTGCTCGCAAAGTTCGGGCTGACGCTTGACACTGCAAATCAGAATTTAGATCTGATTCGTGCAGCAGTCAAAGTGATCAATGATGTTCCCGGCCTCCGAGTCGTGATCGATCACTTACCGAATGCTCAAACGCCCGCTGGTGGCGATAAGCAGCGCGAGTATCAATCGTTACTAGGGGAGCTGAGCAAGTCCACTCAAGTCTTTATAAAGATTTCGGAGGTCCCGGTTCTCAGGGCCAATAAGCTCGTTACGGATAGTCGATTCTATGCGGATAAGCTTGACAAGATCTGGGATCTGTTCGGAGAAGACCGCCTCATTTTCGGAAGCGACTGGCCTAATAGCGACACAGTGGCTTCATTCGGAGACACGTTCAGCATTGTCAAACGCTACATGGCTCACAAGGGTTCTGCGGAGCAAGGAAAGTTTTTTTGGAAGAATTCCATCGCCGCATACAGATGGCGGCCGAGAAGGCGAGATCAACCAGCCGTTTAGCGCTATATCGTATTATCCTCGGTCTACTTTGAAATTCGTATCAGCGTATTGATGCGGGCCAGTATGGGTAAAACAATGGCTTTGCCATCCGCAGCTTTCACGGTAGCGTTACTGAGTTCCTCGGCAGTGCCTAGCCAATTACATTGTTTCGCCCGTTGTCATCCGTTAACTCTCAATAAAACCGGGCATTCTGTGGCACTTCGAGGCTGGATGTCCAGTCGACGCAAGAAGAACAGTCTCTAGGTAGACTGCGTGACGCCGGCTCACATCCATGGTGATTAATCCCCTTGACAACCTCGAAGAGGTGTGGATAATGAATCAACATTGCGTATCATTTAGTTGATATTGAATCGATTGTTGGAGGCCGAATTGCAAATACGTTCTCTTAGAATTAGAAGTCGAAGCAAGACCCCGCAATTGCTGACGCTAATCCCGCTCTTTCTTGTCGCAAGTTCCCTCATCGGACAGACCAGCCAAGGTGTCATTAGCGGCACAGTCACGGATCCCAGCGGTTCAGTAGTGCAACGCGCAACCGTGACGATCACCGACGAGGGAAATGGAGTCTCCCGTCAATTTGAAGCAAATGCTCAAGGCTTCTTTGACGCCGAGGGGATTCAGCCCGGAACGTACACGCTTACGGTGACCGCGACCGGATTCAACCAGGCCGTTACCAAGGGTATTCTGATTGATCCTGGGCAGCGGCGGCAAAATGACATTACGCTCAGTGTCGGGGGTGCAAATGCAACGGTCTCGATTGAGGCGGATGCGTTACAACTTCAAACACAGTCCTCTGAAAGTGGAGGCACGATCTCACAAAAGCAAATTTCCAACCTGATGCTGAATGGCCGCAACTTCCAGGCTCTGGGGCAACTCGTCCCTGGCGTTTCGAGCACTCAAGGGGGAAATGCCTCGGGCTTCGGTGCGTTGTCGCAAAACTCTCTGATAGTGAATGGTCAGCCAATTGAATACACGGTGTACTTGATTGACGGTGCGTACGATCTGGACCCGGGAAATTTGGCCGACTCGTCAGTAACGCCTACGCTGGATGGAATCCAAGAATTCAGAATTCTAAAAGATAACTACAGCGCCAAATACGGATTAGGCGCCTCGGGTCTCATATTAGTTGAAACGCGTAGCGGGACCTCAAAATTTCACGGAACGGCCTGGGAATATTTGCGTAACAATGCTTTCGACGCAAACAATTATTTCACCTCAACACAAAATTCGCTGCACCAAAATATTTACGGTTATGTCCTTGGCGGCCCCCTGTTTATACCCCATGTGTATAACACGGACCGCAAGAAAACCTTCTTCTTTGCGAGCAACGAGTGGCATAAATCATCAATAGGTGCGACAGCTACGGGTACCGTCTTTTCTCCAGCAATGCGAACCGGTGATTTCAGTAGTAGCCCTACACTGCCTTCTGGCGGTCTTACGTTAGATTCGAACAGTCAGACATTACTCGCATCTGAGGGGTTATCCAACTGCCTCTTAGGGCCGACAACGATAAACCCAGCTTGTTTGAATCCTGTTTCTGTGGGGATCATGAATGCGTATGTTCCCACGCCAAATTATCCCAATGGCGGTGTCCTGAACTACATAAATCAGGAATCTGCGATAACAGACGTTCTAAACTACCAATATCGATTCGACCACTATTTCACACCAAATGAACAGTTAACAGCGCGCATCATCTATGCTAATTCAGTTGCGACGGCTCCCGGCTTACCTGCTACTACAACGACCCAGACCGCGGAGTGGGGTTATAACGCGCTAGCCCGACTCACCTCGATATTTTCGCCGACGATTGTAAATAGCTTCACCTACGCATACCTTCCAGAAACTGCGAATCTTACCGCCCTAAATCAGTCCATGCCAGCGGGCTTGCAGATAAAGCAGGCATTTCCAGGAGCCGATACGCTGAATAGAATTCCGTGGATTGCCATGGGTGGCGGCTATGCGAGCATTTCGACTGGGTATGACCCAATTCGGGCTGGATATAGAATTGGCACGATTTCGGATGACTTCAGCTGGGTGAAAAGCCAGCACGTGCTGCAATTCGGTGGAATATACCTATATGGAAACAAACCCCAGACGACTTTCAACTTACCGCAAGGCCAGTTCTCCTTTACCGGCACCCACACCGGCGATCCAGCGGCGGATTATCTGCTTGGGCTCGATGCAACCTACTTCCAGAGCAACAATCAAAATCTCGGCCATTATCGCTATAACCAGACCGAGCTATACGCACAAGATGACTGGAAAGCTACGTCACATTTAACGCTAAATATGGGACTTCGATGGGTAATCTTTGCGCCTGACACTGTAGACGGCAATAAAGTTACGAATTTCTCAGCTTCTAACTTCAATCCGACACAAGCCCCGGTCGTGACTCCCACAGGCGAACTCATGGTAAATTCCGCCGGCGTTCCTGTGACTCAAAGTGGAACACCTGCAAACCTCGTAAACGGCCTCGTAACAGCCGGATCGAATGGAGTTCCTTCGGGGTTCTATACGAGAAAGTTTGCTAACCTCGCGCCACGGATAGGATTCGCATACAGTTTCCCCGACGGGAAGACCGCAATACATGGAGGGTATGGAATTGGATATACGCGCCTTCCGATAGAGCAGATCTATACGTTGTTTGGCACTAATCCTCCTTTCAATCAGAATGCAAATATCTTAAATAGTTTGATAAGCAATGGAACCGCCGGTGTCAGTGCTCCAATCACACCGCAAGCTTTGGCCGCTGTCACGCCAGACTACAAGCCCACGCAATTCCAGACCTTCAGCCTCACGGGAGAGCGTCAACTATCCGGAAATTTAGTGGCCTCGATTGCATATGCGGGTAACGTAAGCGATCATCTTGAGCTTTTGGACTATGATCAAAACTTTCCTTTACCAGTCTCCGCTCCTTCGGCGCCGGGATGTCTTACCTCCGGACTAACAGCCGGACGGTATCAGTTCGATCCTTGCATCAATACGGGAACCGTCTCGCCCAACTTCACCCGGCCGTACGCCGGTTACGCGGGAATATCGACAGACGCATTTGTGGGCCGATCGAACTACCATGCGTTACAAGGCGGCCTTATATATAAAACGTCCCCACTACAAGTAAATATTGCCTATACCTATAGCAAAACCCTCGCTACTGTGGCAGCACGCGGTGCCGGAAGCGGGGTATCGCTGGCAGGGGACGGGATTCAGAATCCGAGGGATATTGGGGCAGAATATGGGCCGCCCTCATACGATAGGACCCATGTCTTCACATCGAGTATCGTCTACGACCTGCCGTTCTTTGAACACGCCGACAGTAAACTTGTTCGCACGACCTTGGGCGGCTGGAGCATTTCCGGTATTGTGACCCTGGAAAGAGGCTATGCGCTTACACCCAGCAACGGGACCACTACTGCGGGGTTAGCAATACGCCCAAATTTGATGTCGTCAATCCACAAGGTTGGTAAAGAATCTGAATGGTTCAGCACTGACTCATTTTCTGCTCCTGCGTATGGCGTCTTCGGAAACGCGAGTACCGGTTCAATTCGCGGTCCAGGTGAATTGGTAGGGAATACCGCACTGTACAAGACGTTTCCTATACACGAAGAGTGGGCTCTTCAATTCAGAGCAGAAGCATTCAACGTCGCCAACCATCCAAATTTCTCCAACGTCTCGACAGCATTTGGCACTCCTACATTCGGGAGAGTTACGAGTGCGCAGGACCCCAGAATTCTCGAGTTTGCTTTGCGACTCAATTTTTAGAGTGGTCAATAAAAGCAAGAACATCTTAGCGTCCTCGTAGTTCTGCGATGACAAACTACCGAATCCGAATAGATCGGGTACGACCGAAGATTAGTACGAAAAGATTAAAAAGAAAGGAACGAGACTACGTGGAAGCAAGATGGATTGTGCGATTCCGTGTCTTGTGCATATGGGCGATGATGGTGGGTGCCGTATATGCCATTGCGGAGGATTGGAATGGAAAAGTGACGATCCAATGGGACAAACCCATCGGAATTTCAAAGACCATCCCAACTTATCAGATTGTGGAAAGTGCACTGATGCGCCCGCAATCCCAGATTCATGATCAGGTATATCGAAACTTGCGCGATCTCGGAGCTGAGGACGTACGTTTCCAGGACTGGTATCCATTTCCCAAGTTAGCAGTGGCAGAGCTGGAAGCTCCCCGTGACGGTAAGGCGTCCTGGGATTTTTCAAATGTGGATCCGATCGTCGTCGACTTCCTCGAAGCCACAAAAGGCCATAATGTAGTCCTCGATTTGGCAACCATACCGGAATGGATGTTCAAGACGGCAAAACCGGTCACCTATCCTTCCAATCCGGATGATGAAGCCCCAAATTATTCGCAAGGGACTGAACTCCGAGACCCAAGTTTGAAAGAAGTCGCAGACTACTTCGCGCGTCTGGCGAGCTGGTACACCCAAGGGGGATTTAAAGACGAGTACGGACAGTGGCATGAGTCGGGCCATCATTACAACGTGGCCTATTGGGAGGTGCTAAACGAGGTTGATTTCGAGCATGAAATGACTCCTGAGACGTACACGAGGGTGTATGACGCCGTTGTGGAAGCCATCCGCAAAGTTGATCCGTCTATGAAATTCGTAGGACTGGCCGTCGCATCCACTTCGAACGTACCGGTAGCCATGAAGCGGCCTGAGTTCTTTGAATATTTTTTGAACTCGAAGAACCATAAGCCCGGAATTCCTCTCGATATGATTTCTTATCATTTCTATGCAACGCCAGCTGCCGACGAGAGCCCTTACATCCAGCAATACACCGTTTTCAGTGAGGCTTCGGGCTTTCTTTCGGAAGTCAAATTTGTCGAGAGCATTCGGAAACGTCTGTCGCCCACAACCGGGACCATGCTCAACGAGATTGGGATTATCTCTGCGGATGATTCCAGCCAGGGGGAACCCGGACACATCTCGAAGCCTATCCCCGACTCATACTGGAATCTTTCGGCGGCTATGTACGCGTATCTTTTTGACGAGGTCTCCCGCATCGGCATTGATGCACTCGGAATGTCCTCGGGGCTTGCCTATCCCAACACATACTATCCGAGTGTCACCATGATGGACTGGAAGACCGGACAACCGAATGCTCGCTATTGGGCGTTGAAGCTTCTGGTTGATAACGTCGGGCCAGGCGACACTTTGGTGCAGACCTCATGCAGCGTTCCCTACGTTCAAGTGCAGGCATACATAACTCCCAAAGGGCAACATAAGATTTTATTGGTTAACAAACGTGACCGTCCGTTTGCCTTAGACATTTCTGGGAGCAAGGGTGGCAAAGAGCATCTGGTGGACCAAAAGACGGCATTCAATCCCGCCGTAGAAAGAACATTGGATTCAGACCAGGTGATACTTCAGGGCTACGAAGTAAATGTCGTGACGTTGCCACAATAGCTAAATTGGCAACTGAGACCATGCATAACGGAGGAGTATCAAAATGCAGCGCCGGGTCTGGTTATTGCAAATCAGAAATGGGAAAGAGGAGGAGTATCGCCGAAGGCATGAGGCAGTGTGGCCAGCTTTGATTGAGGCCGCGTGTGAAGCTGGCCTTAAGAATCACTCCTGTTTCGTTTGCAATCAGCAGGTCATCGTATATGCGGAAGCAGAAGATATTGACGGTACTTTCCGCGAACTCATGGCCAAAGATGTCAAAACAAAATGGGACCGCTGGATGTCTGAAATTCTAGATGACGACAATGGCGGGACCATGTTCGAGGAGGTCTTCCATTTTGACTAGTGTCGATCTAAAGAAGGTTGATGCAATACTAACGTGCGTGCTTTGAAGAGGTAGCGCGTTGGACCTTGGAATATCCTCGCGGATCGCAACGGCGTCAGACGTCGAGCGAGGAGAGGTCTGAAACTTCTACCGTTATAGTCTGGGCCTGTATCGGTATATCGATACAGGTCCAATATTTAATGCCCTTCAATTGACTGGAATACGCATGTCGACAACAACACGTATAGCCGTTCTGGGCGCCGGGTGGTGGGCAGTCGAAAACCATATTCCCGTATTAAAGTCGCTCCACAATGTAGAGATCGCAGGTGTGTGTCGACCTGGACGCGAGGAACTGAAAAAGATTCAGGAACGTTTCGAAATAGCGGTCGGCACTGAAGATTATAGAGAGCTGCTAAAGATAAAGGATCTTGACGGAGTCGTCGTTAGCTCTCCGCACCACCTGCATTTTGAACACGCTTTTGCAGCGCTAAAAGAGGGCTATCACGTGATGTGTGAGAAGCCCATGGCTCTACATACTGCTGAAGCGCAACAGCTAGCTAAATTTGCGCATGATGCAAAACTGCATTTCTTGATCCCATACGGATGGAATTACACCGGCTTCGCCGAAACGGCACGGAACATCATCCAACAACGCGCTATTGGCGACATCGAGCATGTCCAGATGCTGATGGGAAGTGCGCTACGCGATCTGCTCGGGGGAACGGGTTCATGGTTTGCGGATCACACACCCTCTCGTCCAGAACTACCAACTTGGAGTGATACCGCGGCTGGGGGCGGTTACGCTCATGGTCAGTTAACCCACGGCCTCGCCCTCCTGCTTTGGATCACTGAACTTGTGCCTGCTGAAGTATTCGCAATGATGAAGAATAGTAGCCGCGGAGCAGATTTGTATGATTCGGTCTGTTGCTCGTTCAAGAATGGAGCAAGCGGAGTGTTCGGCGGCGCGGGAACGATTCCGCCTGGTTCCGCGAAACAGATGGACATACGGATCTTCGGGACCAAGGGGGTTGTTCTTCTTGACGTCGAACGTCCCCGACTGGAGGTTCACTACAACGATGGCCAGATGTTTTCCCAGCAGATGCAGCAACAACCAGGGCAATACGATTGCATACAGCCGATTCATGCTTTTGTGGATCTGGTTCGAGGCCGGCCAGTCGAAAATCGCTCGTCGGAATCTCTTGGCGCACGGGTTGTCAGCTTTATTGACGCAAGCGTGCGGTCTGCGAAATCCCGCTCGCTGGTGACGGTAGAGGATGTTGATTCAACGTTGGAGTGAAAGGGACGGTACTTAACATCCCGGGCAGGAGTTACGAGGCATTGCAAAACTAATATGGTGATCAATAACTCAATTAGAGGAATTGCTACAGTTGCGCTTGCTGGACTATCGAGCGGCTCTTTTCCCGCACCCGCCAAAGGAATCGCCTCAAGGAAATGGGAGCATATCTGGCTCATCTACTCTTTCTGTGCGATGGCTCTGCTTCCGCTCAGCGTAGCAATGTGGCAGCATGCAGTGATCCTGAAACTCCTGGTTGCCAACCCAGTGATGTCTTTCAAGATCGCGCCGTTCGGCGTGCTATGGGGGCTTGGATCTCTCCTGTTTGGTGTTAGCCTTGTTCGACTGGGTATGGCTATCAGCAACGCAATGGTGAATGGAATCGTAATACTTATGGGTAGCTTGGGGCCCATAATCATAGGCAAGGTACTATTAGATTCCAGGCACATGATGTGGTTCATTGGAGGCCTGTCTTTATTAACGCTGAGCTTACTATTGTGCACCGTAGCATCGATTTGCCGCGACAGAGCACAAGGGGCCATGACATTAAACCCGACATTCCTGGGTCATCCGGTGAGGGCAATTTTGATTGCGGTAGCAGCCGGTATAACGTCGTCGATGCTTAATATTGGATTCGTCGTCGGCTCTCCTCTTTCAACCAAAGCAGCTGCACTCGGATGCTCGCCACTTTTGGCAAATGTATCGATCTGGGTGCCAATCTTATTGGGCGGATTGATTTTCAACGCGGGTTACCCGGCCTATCTCATATCCAGAAACCAATCGTGGTCTGCTCTCGTCCGAGGTGAAAAAACGGTACAATACTGGCTTCGATCCATGCTAATGGGAGTGTTGTGGTTCGGTGCCATTTTGTTGTACGGAGCGAGCGCCTCCTTCATGGGCAGATCGGGAGCGGTCTATGGCTGGGCTCTTTTCACTGCTATTGCCATATTGACCTCGAATGCCTGGGGATTCATCACCCGAGAGTGGACAGCGGCTGGTAACAAACCGAAGATTCTAATGTGGCTTTCCACCGCCTTATTGTGTGCATCTTTAATCGTCATAGCTGGCCAGCAGGCCTCCAGATGAGCGACATATTAAATTGCTGCGGGTTGAAAGATAGACTCCTATGGATCTGTGAGGAGAAGTCGGATGCTTAAAGCGGCAACCGCACGCTGCTGTATTACTCCACATCTCGGAATGACAATGGCCGGCTATGCTGCTCGCGATGGGGCTGCCGAAGGCAAAGATTCTGAACTCTACGCAACAGCTCTGATCCTGGAGGACGGAACTTCTCGCATTGCAATCGTGGCGTTGGATTTGTTGTTTCTCCAGGAGCCACTTGTCAGCGATCTTCGAAAGCTGATCGGAGATCAGATCCATGTTCCGCAATCGAATGTTCTGTTGAACTTCAGCCATACCCACTGCGGCCCGACTTCCGAAGGGCTTAAATACGACGACGATGAACGCCAAGATTTTTTAAGACGGGAATATACGCAACGCCTTCGGAATGAGTTGCCGATACTCGTTGACTCAGCTGTGCGTCGGCTTGAGCCTGCGCGTCTCGGATCGAGCAGAGGTGAAGCCCGAATCGGAATCAATCGTCGGCAATGCCAGACAGACGGTTCAATTCTGTTGGGTGAAAATGAGTGCGGTCCGGTAGATCATGAAGTAAATGTACTCCGTATAGATGATTTGGAAGGAAAGCCCATTGCTGTGGTGTTCTCTCATGGCTGCCACACTGTGACGATGGGGCCGAAGTGCTTACGTTGGTCATCAGACTATATCGGTTCGGCAAGAGATCTGATTGAGCAAAACACCGGTGCGTTGAGTTTATTCTTGCAAGGAAATGCCGGGGATATCAATCCGATTACTGGCATTGGAGCCACGGAAGATGATAGCGACCAAAAAAGGCGCGTAGGCCTCATTTTGGGTGGGGAAGTTCTTAAGGTTTATTCGTCCATCTACACCGATAGCGTACGCCGGCAACAGATGCTCGTCGGAGCATTGTCGAAGATTCCTGTTTATCCTCGAATCCGTATCACGACCGAACAACACGACCCCATCGCTGCAATTGAGGAGTTCATTGAGCTCCCTCTTGAAGATTTTCCCGATCCCGCAATTGCCGGTGAATTGTTCGACAAATGGGACTGTGAGGTCGCGACGCTGTTACGAAATAATGTAAGCGGCGGTCCGTTAAATGCCGCTCGGCTCTTCTATCGTTGGGCGAAGATCTTGAGGTCGAGTGTTCAAGATGGGGTAAAGCCGGTCTTAACACTTTCCATCCAGGCCTTACGAGTGGGCGACGTTGCAATAGTTGGGGTGCCGGGCGAGACCTTTTGCCAGCAGGGGACGAGCGTCAAGGCGAAATCGCCTTTTTCCCAGACGTTGTTTTTGGGCTATAGCAATGGTTGTGCTTCGTACATTCCTACGCCAGACGCCTATCCAAAAAGCGGATGGTCAGTCACGGACCGTTATTACATACCCGACATGATTTTTCAGGCATATCTTCTTCCGACTGCACTTAGACCCATCTGTGGAGAAAAAATCATCGCAAAGTCATTGGAATTGCTCGGCCGGTTGTGAGCAGACACCCATCTACAGGATCACCGACGGCAAGAGTCTTTCATGGTTGAGCTATTAAGTCCGAGAGATGAGAAAAGTGTGTGAAGACGTATTGGACGCAGAAGAGGCCGTTCCGGCCGAAGAGAAATCTGGTGCGGCTCGGGCGAGAGATGCGAAAGCAATAGCTCTCATTACTACTAGAGTGCCGGCCCACGACGCCTGTGCATATAGCACGAAAATCATCTGACAACAGGAAATAATCATGATCCGTACGATTTCAAGAACACTCAATTCCGACGGCCTCCGCAGCGCCGTCGCGAGCTTCCTGATCGGTTTTGTCTTTTTCGTATCTTCGTTGGACGCGCAGAATGCGTCTCCCATTTCCAACCTCGCCGACGTCTACCAGAGCTTCCAAAATCCCCCTGCCCAGTACAGCATCGTACCTTTGATTCGCCTTAATGACAAAGTGGAGCGCAAAGAACTGGCTTGGCAATTTCAGCAGTTGAAAAGCCAAGGAATACACGGGGCTTTCATTCTTCCTGAAGCATTGCCGCATCCATTCTTCGAGTGGAAGGATGCGGGGATGCCATACAAGTATCTCTCGCCAGAATACTTTGAGATCGCCAGGGAATTCGCCGAAGAGGCTAAACGGGCTGGAATTGCGCTCTGGGTTTACGACGAAGTCGATTGGCCGAGTGGATCTGCAGGAGGTGCGGTATTAGACAATCCCGCGTATCGCAGCAAGGCGATCCGCGCCACGGTCAAGCAATTCTCCGGTCCGCAGCGAGTTGATTTGCCAATTGAGCTAAATGACGGATTGATAGCGGTGAAAGCCTACCAGTGGGACGGACAGAAGGTGGACATGGACACGAATCGTGATTTAAGCCCCTTCGTGTCTAATAACCATCTTGACTGGAGCGTGCCGCAAGGCACATGGCAGATTGCGGTATACACGCTGGAATCCAATCCGGGTTTTTATGGGCACGCTGATGCGGATTTGATGAATTCCGATGGAGTGAAGGACTTCATTCATCGAACTCACGAAAGATATCACAATGAGGTAGAAGGGGCGACCGGTGTTCCAATTCGCGGCACCTTCACCGACGAACCCCATATGGCTGCGTTTCGCAACTACATCGGGAACTCTACCCGACTCACATATCTACCCTGGTCTGCGCATCTCGAAAGGGAATTTCGGGCAGCGAAAGGTTATGACTTCAAGGATTATCTCCCTTTGCTGTACCTGGACGGCGGCCCAGAAACCGCAAAGATCCGCTGCGACTACTGGAAGGTTGTCTCCCGCATGTTCGAGAAAAACTACTTTGGCCAGATCGCAGAATTCGACCACAAGGCCGGCTGGATAAGCACAGGGCATCTGAATGGCGAAGAGGATTTCTGGTGGCATCTAATTTTCGACGGAGGAAATGAGTTTGCCAATCAACGTCAGTTTGACTATCCAGGCTTAGACTGGATTCTTCCTTTCGACTACACGCCGGATTTCGGTGTCGGGTGGCTTGATCCCTTTGCCGGAAAGCTTGTGAGCTCGGTCGCTCACGTCTACGACAAACCGCGAGTGATGGAAGAAACATTTGCGGGCTCAGGATTCGGCGTGAGTTTTGAGCAAATGCATCGCATGGTCAATTGGGCTTACATGCTAGGCGTAAACATGCTGGTGCCGATTAGCTACAAATACTCATTGCGGGGAGCGGACCGTACCACCTCATATCCTCCCGGGATTTCTTATCAACAACCGTGGTGGTCGGAAATGAAGCCCTTCTCTGACTATGTGTCGCGGCTCAGCTACCTTCTTTCACAAGGTCAGTATCAGGGACGAATCGCATTTGTGTTGCCTGTGGCCGATGTGTGGGCGAACTCAACCGACCGTGAATATGTAGAGACGCTTAATTTGAAAGTACATTGGGCAACGAAAGCATTACTCCGTCATGGCTATCAGTTTGACTTTGTTGACGACGATAGCTTGCGAGGTGCTTCGACCCAGAATGGGCAGATTGTCATTGGGAAAAACCATTACCAAATGCTGGTCATTCCGCCAGTTCGTGTGTTCAGCATGCGAACCATGGAGAAGATAAAGGCATATGCTCGCTCCGGTGGGAAAGTCATAGTATTAGATCGCCTGCCTTCAGGGTCAGTGGAAAAAGGTAATCCCGACCCAGCCATTGAGACTGCTGGAAAGGAGATGTGCCAGGCCGGAGGCCAAGTGTCAGCCACCTGTCAAATCGTAACAATCGACGAGTCCGCCGAGACTCTGACCGATACACTGGCTCACATCGTGACACGTCCGCTTCAACTCAGTAATTCTGTCGACGGCATTTATAGCCAACACCGGAGGATTGGCTCAAGTGACATCTTGTTCTTGATCAACTCGACAGACGCAAATCGGGTGTTCGATGCAGAATTTGATTTACCGGGTACACCGGAACTCTGGGATGCCGAAACTGGTGGTCGAAGCGCCATTCCAGATGTCGAGGTGAAGGACGGGAAGACGACCGCTAGATTGTTACTTAGGCCTTATCAATCAATCCTCGTCGTATTCAACAGTGGTCTGCCACCTGCCGATCCACAACAGTGGTGGAACCAGCCCATAAGCTCTTTTGCTCTCGATGGAAGGTGGGACTTCCGGCAAGAGCCCACAATGACTGATCCTCACATTAGCTGGAATTTTGTTCCACTTCCTGCGGATTGGAAGCTGCAAGACAAGAGCATCGCCGACATTCATGAGATTGGTTTGGGGAATTGGACGGACTTCGGGCTCGCTTTCTACTCGGGAAGGGCGAGTTACGAAAAGACTTTTGAGTTCCCGCAAGTAAAGCGCAATCAAAGTTACTTGCTGGACTTGGGCAAGGTTGGAGTTGGCGCTCGAGTATGGCTAAATGACAAACTCGTTGGATCGAAATTGTGGGCTCCCTATACGTTCGACGTGACCAATTTTATTCAACCGGGCACGAATCATCTAAAAGTCTCGGTGGTAAATACGCTGGCCAACTACTATTCGCAGTTCGATCAACTGAAAGATGCTCCTCTCTATAGGGGAGGTAATCAACCGTGGATGTTGCCTAGCGGCCTAATGGGGCCTGTCGAGATTCGAGAGTTTGCCAAGTAAGGAGTCAGACCTCGCGCTGCCT
>JAATFH010000386.1 GCA_015655315.1 Terriglobales bacterium | reverse complement strand
TAGAGATGAGCACAAACAGCGTATCGAGAAGGAATTTTATCAAGGCTGGCGCGGCGTGCGGTTTGGGCGCGCTGGCTTTGGATTCGCATTCTGTTTCTGGGGAAACACCGGCGCCAACAGGAAGCGGGGCGTCCGAGGGTGCAATACGTATCGCGGTCGTGCAGATGGAGACAGTGCCTGGAGCCGTCGAAAGGAATCGAGCCAAAGCTCTCGCATTCGGGAGCGAGGCGGTGAAAAATGGAGCGGACATTGTACTTTTTCACGAAGAATTGGTAGTTGGATATGTGCCGAATTTAAAACAACTAAGCGAGCCCGCTGACGGGCCAACCAGCCGGGCTTTTCAATCGCTACTCGCGGGTAGTCAAGCCCTCATACTTTGGGGTCTGACCGAGAGGGACGGGAACAAATGTTATGTCGCTGCCAATCTGGTTGGGGCTTCGGGAGTGCAAGCCAACTATCGCAAGACTCATCTATGGTGGCACTCCGAGGGTATGCGCAGGGAAACCAGTTCGTACGAGCCCGGGAATGACTTGGTCACCTTTATGGTCAAGGGCCACAAGTGCGGTGTGATGATCTGCTATGACGGCGATTTTCCTGAGACAACCCGTTGTTACGCGAATCTTGGCTGCGGAGTACTGTTTTGGCTGAATAATCGCACTTCGCGCGGGCACAATGAAGTGCGTGGGCTGGCCAGAACAAACTCGATCATCATGCCCACGGCCTGCTGTTGTGGAAAGGATGAGCTATCTCAAAATTGTCCCGGAGGCAGCAATATCGTAAGTCACGATGGCAGCCTGCTGACAGATATCTGGGACAAAGAAGGAGTCATTTATGCGGATGTCCGTCCAGATGAAGCGCTGAAAGCTCGTGCCGACAACCCGATGTACAAAGGCAGAAGACCGGACATCTATGCACGCTATGGCTGAGAAATTGCAGAGCGCACACCATGGATGTAACTAAGGGTCGCTGTTCATGGTTCACAGTCACGCGTCATTACCGCACAGAAAGGAACGACCAGTGGAGCAAACGCTTGAGATCCAGGCGCAACAAGATCAACAAAGTCTTGGTCGAACGACCTCAAACAAAAGAGGATTGATTGCAGAAATTTTAGAAGAGCAAGTTTAATGCGTCTGAAAAGCAAGGTTTGCCTGATTACAGGGGGAACAAAGGGAATCGGTGCCGCGGCTGCGATTGAGTTAGCTCGCCACGGCGCTGATATATCGATCAACGGCCGCGTAGATGACGACGAGGCGAAAAAGGTCAAAGCCTCAATTGAGGCGATTGGTCGGAAATGTTTTTTGCATCTCGGCGATATAGGCCAGCCGGCTGAAGCCGCAAAATATGTCGAGGCAACAGCCAAAGCATTGGCCGGCGTGGACGTGCTGATTCATAGCGCCGGGGGTGCAGCGCCGGGAAGCTTGCTTGAGGTTAGCCCAGAGACCTGGCACCAGGCATTTGACATTCACATTCATGCGGTTTTTCATCTGTGCCGTGCAGCAGTACCTTGGATGAAGAAGAGAGGCGAGGGAAGCATTGTGCTTATCTCCTCGGCAGCCGGACTAAGAGGCGTGAATGGTGCGATTGCTTATAGTGTTGTGAAGGGTGCGGTTCCTCAGTTCACTCGGACTCTGGCCCGTGAGCTTGCAGATGACAACATCCGGGTAAACTGTGTTTCCCCGGGGATCATTCGAACGCGCTTTCAGGATTATCTAACGCCTGAACAGGTGAAGAACAATCTGGAGAATCGCATACCGCTACACCGGGAAGGTACGCCGCAGGATGTGGCAGAAACGATTGTTATGCTTGCAGGCAACGAGTTCATTACCGGCGAAAATATCGTTCTCGATGGTGGACTCACGATGCGTATTGCCTAAAAATCACAAAAGCACAGCTTAAGGTAAAAATGCCCTCTTCTCCACGTCTACGCTGGATCATGATAGCTCTAGTCTTCGTGGCGACGGCTATCAACTATCTCGATCGGCAGACGCTATCCGTAGTTGCTCCGGTATTGATCGATCTCTACCACATGAGCAACCAGACATACTCCCATATTATTTTTGCCTTTATGCTGGCCTACACCGTGATGAATGGCGTTTCGGGCCCGCTCATTGATCGCTTGGGCACACGCCGCGGATATGCGTTGGTCACAGCCTGGTGGTCAGCTTCAGCTATGTTTCATGCCATGACTATGGGGCCATGGACGCTGGGACTTTTTCGGCTATTGCTTGGAATGGGCGAAGCAGGGAACTGGCCTGCGGGAGTGAAAGTTGTTGCAGAATGGTTCCCGGTCCGTGAACGGGCACTTGCTTCCGGCATATTCAACAGCGGTTCGGCGATCGGCGCTATTCTTGCTCCTCCTCTTGTAGTATGGGTTGTTCTGAAATTCGGATGGCGGGCCTCATTTCTTGTAGTAGGAGCAAGCGGATTTATTTGGCTGGCTATTTGGTTATTGACCTACTACACGCCGGATGATGCGAAGAAGAAAGAGAATGTCGAGCAGCAACTTTCCGTGAGAGATCTTTTTGCCACGCGATTTGTTTGGGCGTTCATCACTGCAAAGGTCTTCCTCGATCCGGTTTGGTATTTCTACATATTTTGGTTTCCAGCCTACTTAAAGAAGGCGCGGCACTTTGACCTGGTGTCAATTGGAAGGTATGCATGGATTCCTTTCCTGGTCGCTGGCATAGGAAACATATTAGGAGGTTGGGTCGTGGCATGGCTTCTTCGCCGCGGAGTGAGCCTCTCCATATCTAGAAAGCTTTCCGTCACGATCTTCGCATGCCTGATGACGCTAACGATTCCTGCAGTGCTGGTCCAGAGTGTGCGGCTATCCATCGCGTTGGTTTCTGTGGCCATGCTGGGATATACCGGGGTTCTCGCGAACATGCTGGCCATTCCTGCGGACGTCTTTCCGCAAAATGTGCTCGCTTCTATTTGGGGATATGCCAGCCTTGGCTCCGGGTTCGGAGGAATGGTATTTGCGCTGTTGACCGGTTGGGTGGTCGATCGTTATTCCTATGTGCCTGCTTTCGTCGGCTTTGGCCTCATACCGCTCATCGCGGTTCTAATTATCTGGACCTTGCTTGGCCCGTTACATCCAATACGGCTGAGCGCAGAGTTGCAATCCACGGGGTGAGGCAGGGGGACTCTTCTGTACTGGATGGGAGTCTGTTCAACGACGGATGTGGCGGTCAACGTTTCAACATGAAAAGGTAAGGGTTTATGCGAATCGCTAACGTCAAGACCTGGCTGGTTGAGGGAATTAAATACAACTGGACACTCGTCAAGATCGAAGCTGAGGACGGAGCGTATGGGTGGGGCGAGGCAACGAACTGGCCCGGGTCGCCTCTCGTCGAGGCTGCTTGCCAATACGTTGGAGAATTCATCGTTGGTCAAGACACTAGCAGGATCGATTTTATCTGGACGAAAATCTATCGCGACATGAACTGGCTGGGACAAGCCGGACCACTCCTCTCGGCGGTCAGTGCGATGGACATTGCTTTGTGGGATTTAAAGGGAAAGAAATTGGGCGCCCCGGTGTACGAACTTTTAGGCGGCGCGTATCGGAAAAGAATTCAACTCTACGCAAACTATTGGTTTATCGACGGAGGACACACGCCCGATGACTATGCGCGTCAGGCACAGGAGACCATAGCGCGCGGCTTCAGCGCGCTCAAGATGGACCCGTTCGCCCATGTGAGTTATTGGTACGGTGAGAATCTAAGCGATAACAATGGCCTAACTGAAGATCAAAAACTGCTGGCAGTCGAAATAGTCAAAGCAGTTGCGGATGCCGTTGGCCCGACGGTTCCTATCGCAATCGAAACGCATGCGTTTCTCAATGGGCCCACTGCAGTGGAAATGGCCAAGCGGCTTTCCGAGATCAAGTTCAATTGCATGTGGTACGAAGAACCGGCTCCTCCGGAGTTTCCGGATGCCATTGCAGAGATCCGAGGCAAGATTCCGATGCCTGTTTGCGTGGGAGAGCGTCTGCATAGCCGCTTTATGGTGCGGAGCATTCTGGAGAAACGTGCCTGCGACATCTTAATGCCGGACATAACCCGGTGTGGCGGTATCAGTGAGTTGCGAAAAATAGCCAATCTGGCAGAGGTGTACAACGTACCCATCGCACCGCATAATCCCAATGGGCCGCTCTCTACCATCGCCTCGGCGCATGTCATGAGCACGATCCCAAACTTCTTTCGCCAGGAGTTCATGTTGAAGGATGTACCTTGGCGCGATACCTGCCTTTCTCATCCGCTCCCGATTGAAGGCGGTGATTTTGTGCTTTCCGAACGCCCGGGATTGGGTTTCGATGTCGATGAAAAGGAACTGGAGCGTCACCCGGGTCTTAGAAGACCGCCGGAAGGTCGCAGTTTCTACATTTAAGAGGAAGCCCGGCAAGGAAGGACAAAAAAAATTCACAAAGGAGTACTGTCATGGATCGCCGATCGTTTGTGAAGAAGGCCGTAGCAGGGGCAGGCACATTTGCTGCTTGGCAGTTTGCGGGTGGATTCACCGCGGGTAGCTCACCGCTTGCAGCCAATACGCTCAAAGATCCATGGTTGGCCGCGAACGAAGCCAGACCGGGATCTACCTATCGGCGCATCAAGGCATACATCGACTCGATTCCATCCATCGATATGCACGAGCATCTGGCGCAATTCGATCATCTGTCTGGTTATGTCGAAACTTCTGAAGGCCGGGGCATGAATCTATACGGACTTCTGAAAAGCAGCTATGTCTCGCGAATCGACTCGGTCACCCCTTGGAAGGCGGGAGAAAGGTTCGAAGACTGGTGGGACAGGGCAAGGCATGATTTTGATGATGTTCGAGCGACGGACTTTTATCGCTATATGTGGCTTGCCTTGCGGGACCTGTACGGCGTCGATCTGGATCACATCACGGACGCGCACGCGGCCGACCTGAACCGCCGCATCTTTGCTAACTACCGTAACCAGGATTGGCTCAATCATGTGATTCGGAAGCGAGCCAACATTGAACTTATGGTCTGTGACCGCTTCTGGAAGCGTTTTGATTTCCATGCGGATTACCCATTTGAGTTATTGACTCTCAACGTTACGACGCTTGTGTGGGGTTTTCACCCGTCGGAGTTCGTCTTAGATAAAGGTAACTTCGAGATCATGAGTGTCTACGATGATCCCTATCTCTATGCCCGCCAGCATAGTCTCCCCATGAATTCGCTCGACGACTATCTGGCTTTGTTGGACTATATGTTTGCCGATGCCCAAAAAGGCGATGCAGTATGCCTCAAAACAACTCTGGCCTACATGCGCTCTATTTACTTTGCCAAGGTGCCCAAGGAAAAGGTCGAGAAAACATTTGGACGCTCGCGATCGGAGCTTACGCAGGAAGAGGTCACAGCATTTGAAGACTTCATTATGTGGCGGCTCTGTGAATTGAGCGCGAAATACGATATCCCCTTCCAGATCCACACCGG
>JAATFH010000372.1 GCA_015655315.1 Terriglobales bacterium | reverse complement strand
CAGACTTCCGTGCTCCCATTCCCGATCAGTGTCGAGTTTTCCGGTGATAGCCCTGACACCTCCAAGGCAACCAGTGTGGCCGAGGAGCGCGGTGCCTTGCTGGCAGAGTTAGGAGTCGAAGCCACATTCATTGGTGTGGGCGTCGACCGCGTGGATTACACCAAGGGGATCATCGAGCGCTTTCAGGCCGTCGAATCTTTCCTTGAGAGATATCCCAGTTTTCAGGGGAAGTTCACTTTCATCCAGCTGGGCGCACCAACACGCAGCCGCATCAAACGGTATGCTGAATTTCAAGCTGAAGTTGAGAGCGAGGCCAACCGGATCAATGCGCGTTTCAAACGAGGCAGATGGAGACCGATCGTCTTTCAGTTTCGGCAGCATGGCCGGCAAGAGGTACAGCGCTACTACCGCGTCGCCCACCTGTGCATGGTCACGTCGCTCCATGATGGGATGAATCTGGTCGCTAAAGAATATGTAGCTGCGCGGCAAGATGAGCGAGGCGTATTAATTCTGAGCCGGTTTACCGGTGCAGCGCGAGAACTGCGTGACGCCATCATTGTCAATCCTTATGACATTAAGTCTACCGGCGAGGCAATTGCCGAGGCGCTTCAGATGGACGTCGGCGAAATGATCGAGCGCATGCGGCGTATGCGCAATTCGGTAAAGGAACACAACATCTATTGGTGGGCGGGCAGCCTCATTGGAGCTCTCTGCGAGCTTCGCCTCGAACAAAGGGATAAAGCAGGAAACTCTGTCCCCGACAGAATTCCAGTGGAGATGTAACTTGCAGAGCTTATCTGCGAACCACCTACTCCTGGACTTTCTGGCTCGCCTGAGCACGGCGTCTGCATCGGTACTCATGCTGGACTACGATGGCACGCTCGCACCATTTCATGTGGATCGCAACCGCGCATTTCCATATTCGGAAGTCATGCCTGTCCTGGAAAGGATCGTTCAACTTGGAAAGACGCGAGTCATCGTCGTCACAGGTAGGCCTGTCGCCGAAGCGAAGATGCTGCTCAGCCCATTGAACCTCGAAGTATGGGGATCGCACGGTCTGGAACGGATATTGCCCGATGGAACTTACCAGCAAAAGAGCATCGATAAGGAAACCATGGCTGTACTTTCGCAGGCAAAGGAATGGGTGCTCGCCGCCGGCCTGACCTCTCATGCTGAGATAAAACCAGGAGGCATTGCCATCCACTGGCGCGGGATGTCGAGCGCTGAAATGAAGGACATCGAAGCCCACGCCCTGGAAGGTTGGAACCCGCTCGCAGAACGATCAGGGATCAAGCTGCTTAAATTCGAGGCGGGGCTGGAATTACGTGTCGCCCATCCAGACAAGGGTGACGCTGTAGCTTCAATTTTGCAGGATTCAGCGCCGGGTGCGCAGATCGCGTATCTTGGCGATGACTTTACCGATGAAGATGCGTTTCGCGTACTGAGCGGTTGCGGGCTGACGGTCCTCGTGCGGAGTGAGTACCGCGAGACCAGGGCGAATGTTTGGCTCAAACCCCCACATGAACTGATCGACTTTCTCAAACAGTGGTTCCATAAAATCAATTCGATGCAGAGCTGATTTTTCAACGGAAGGTCATCGAATACGAAGGACACGCCGGCTCCGCATCCGGCGGACGAATATCCATATCGCGTTTCCTGCATGGCCGACCGTGCCCGCGTGCCACGCCAAAGTGCGCGCATTCTGAATTCCTCCCGGGGCCGCCGCCAACCATTTCAAATACAGCGATGCGGGAATAAATTCCGACCGCATGCATTGAACGATATAGCTGGCATACGCCGGTCTGTCCCCAGAAGTTAAGGTTGGCGCCTTAACGGGTGGTTGCAGGACAGTTTCGCGAGACGAAAAGGAAGTAATGAGAATTGGTTTTGTGAGTATGCCCCTTACAGGGCATCTAAATCCCATGACGGCGCTGGCACGGAAATTGCAGTCGCGCGGACACGAGGTCGTGTTTCTTGGCCTCCCGGATGCTGAGGCCGCCGTTCGCGCCGCAAACCTTGATTTCGTCCCTTTTGGGGAGAAAGAGTATCCAGTGGGTTCTACTGCGGCACGCTACGCTCATTTGGCGAAGCTGCATGGCAACGAGGTGATTCGATATTCGAGCCACGAGATGCATCCTCGGCGCTGTGAAACGATGTTGCAGCGGTTGCCGGAAAAGTTGACTGCAACAGGCGTTGAAGCGCTGATCATCGACACCATCCACTTCTTCGTCGAACTTATACCCATGAGCCTAGGCATGCCTACGCTCATATCTGGAATATTCTTCACATCGATCGTTCTGGATCAACTCCAGTCTGCCTCTTCGATTGGCCACACGAGACTAAGCCGGAAGCTCTCATTAGAAATATGGAGGGATTGAAAAAAATGGACGCCTTTTTCTCCCCGGTTGTGGAGGTGGCGAAGTCATGGGCTGAAAAAAATGGCTTGCAGATTGACTGGAACGATCCTAATCCAACTCTTTCGAAATTGGCCGTGATTACGCAAACACCCCGAGAGTTTGATTTCCCGGGCATGACTCTGCCTTCCGCGTTCCACTACGCCGGTCCCTTTCATGACGGGGAGGGGCGTGAGCCGATTCCCTTTGCATGGGACAAACTGACGGGTGCGCCGCTCATTTATGCTTCCATGGGAACGATCGTCAATGGCCTGAATCACGTCTTCCGTATCATCCTTCAAGCGGTAGAGAAGTTTCCGGATACCCAGCTTGTGCTTTCCATGGGCAACAACCTCAGCCTCGATGAGCTGGGACCAATTCCATCGAATGCAATTGTTGTCCCCCGGGCTCCTCAAATCGAACTACTCAAGCGAGCGGCGCTTTGTATCACTCATGCAGGGATAAATACGGCGCTTGAGGCGCTCGCCCTAGGTGTGCCCATGGTGGCGATCCCGGTTGGATTCGATCAGCCGGGCATCGCTGCCCGGATCGCTTATCACGGCGTGGGCGAGTTTACGTCCGTGGCTTCTCTGACGCCGGAACGTCTGACGAAGATGATCCAGAAGGTGCTCACGAATCCCCAGTATCGCAACAGAGCGCGATACTTCCAGGACGCGATTGCACGGACGCATGGGCTGGATGTGGCCGCCGACGTGATAGAACGAGCGTTTCAGAATCCCATGGCGGAGTTTGTCGTGGAACGGAGCGCATTGAGAGCCTAGGCTGTATCGACATATAGAACACCTTGGTTGTCATCCTGAGCGGAGTATGACGCGTTTTTTG
>JAATFH010000033.1 GCA_015655315.1 Terriglobales bacterium | reverse complement strand
GCCCTGCAGCGGCGGCGTGTTGTAATCCTGCACGTCGATAAACGAGAGGATGTCTTTGATGGCGTACGTGATCGGCAGGTAAGAGCCGAACTGCCCGCCGTAGCTCGGATACCCCGAAGGGATCTGCGTGCCTTCCGGTACGAGGCTGATCATGAAGCTCGACCCGAAGTGGTCGTGCAGCTGCCGCAGTGCCGAAATCAGGTTCACGATCGATGGCGTTGTAGGATGCCGGAAGTCCGTGTCTCCGGGATCGATGGAAAGCGACGGGCTTTCAAAGTCGATATCGATGCCGTCGAAGCCGTATTCGCTCACGATGCGCGTGACGGATGAGATAAAGTTCGGAACGCGCTTCGGATCGGCGAGCGTAAAGTGCTGGCCCCCGCCGCCGAGCGAGATCATTACCTTTCTGCCATGACTCTTCAGCCAGGCAATGTCCGCCTTGAATTGGTCGGGATCGAGCCCCGCAGGCGTATGAAATTGCATTGTCCCCTCCGGCGCATTCTTATCCGGAGTAGCGAAGGCAACGATCACGACATCCCATTGCGGGGAAATCTCGCGGTTCGGAAAGATGGAACCCGCATCGCCATAACCCTCCCAGTAGCCAATCAGGTGGTGGCCGTTGGGCTGCCCGCTCAGCGGAACCGCTTCGACCGTAGGCTTGGGCGGCGCGGAACGCCTGCCCCGCGCCGGACACGGCTTTGCCGGAGCGGCAAGCACCTGCGCATCCGGAAAGCTGTAGGTGCTGCCGAGACTCTCCGCCGCCCCCAGGTACCACGTCATCAGCGCAGCATTCTGCAGGTGATACGCATTTCCATCCGGGCGAGCAACAAACGCCTTCGACGAAGGAATGTTGTTTTTAGGATTCGTATTCGTCGGCTCCATCAGGAAATAAGCCGTTGCGACGCCTGTTCCACCGCAGCGCCCCTGATCGCCCGCCGATACCGACGGCAGACGCATCCACGCCGGAACCGTGTTTCCCGGATTCTTTTCGCGCTCGCGCAACAGAGGATCATGCAATGGATCGTTGATATATTCCGCCAGCTGCTGCGTCAGCGGCTGCACGTCCTTGTCTTCCACGACTGCAGGCGCGGCATGAAGATACGACCCCAGCACGAAGGAGTTGCCGGTCGCGGAATCGACGCCATGCGTTCCCCACGAGCAGCACTCCGTCGCATCGCCTTCGACATAGTAGGTCGTGTTGCGCGTTACCGCAATCACCAGCTTGCCATCCTGTTTGGGAACCTGCTTGAAGATCTCCCGCTGCACAAACTCCACATCCGCCACGGCAAACGATTCGCCGCTTTTCTTCGAAGTAAGGATATAGCCGTATCCGGCGGGAATCGTAATCGTGACCGGCTTCACCTCGGGCTTGCCGAACAACGTATGCCATCCTTCCGCCTTGGGAAACGTCGCGCGCAGCATGGCATCCGCATATTGCGTCGTTCCGCCTGTCGCGAAAGCATAGCTGGCAAAGACCGGCGACGCGAGAAGGCCGGGCACGTCTGCATTCGCATCCATCACAAACGGCTTGCCATCCACTTTCTTCGATTCGAAGGAAAGCGCAACAGGAACCAGCACCGTAGGAATCGTAGTGGTGCTACCCTGCGCCGGATCGTTCCCCAGAAGCGAGAGGGAGCCCTGCTTCGCGGCAAACTTAAAGGTGGGAACCGTGCCTTGCGCGAATGACAGTTGCAATGGCAGCGCAATCAGAAACAACAAAGTAAAAAGGGGGCGGATGGACCTTGTTCGCATATCCGGCGTTACAAACCTCAGCAAGAGAATGAAAGTTAGGTGTAGTCAGCTTCTTTCATGCGGGCCAGAATAGCAACTCCCGGCGACGGCAGCGCCAGCTGTATGGCGCTGCGTGGCTCAACGAATGGTCTGCAAAGCTGCGCGGAAAAGTTCATCGAAGTTCTCGCCTGCAGCCTTGTTCTTTGCAACGGCCGTTTCAATCGCTTTCTGCGCCGCCGGGCGCTGATATCCGAGGTTGACCAGCGCTGACAGCACATCCTCTGCCGCCGGGCCAGCCGAAGCCACTGCGGGCGCGGTCGCCATATATTCGAGCTTGTCTTTCAGCTCGACGACCAGCCGCTCGGCCAGCTTCTTCCCTACGCCAGGAATCCGTGTCAGCGTGGCGTGGTCCTGCGCCCGGATCGCCGCCACCGTCCGCTCCGAATTCAATCCGCTCAGAATCGTCACCGCCAGCTTCGGCCCAACTCCTGAAACGGTAATCAGCCGCTCAAACAGCCGCTTCTCCATCAGATCGAGAAATCCGAAGAGCGCCAGCACATCTTCCCGCACCTGCGTGTGGATGTAGAGCGATACCTCGGCACCCTCTACGGGCAACGCCGTAAACGTCGGAACGCTGATGGTCACGTCGTACCCCACGCCGCCCGCTTCCACAATAGCCTGCCCCGGTTGTTTCGAAAAAAGACGTCCCCGCAAATGCGCAATCATGCCGCGATTGTACCCAACTGCAAATCCGCGGTCCTGAGTCTTAGCTGAGTCATTGGCAAAGATAAGTCAGTGGGGCTGTCATTCTGACGACCAGCGGGAGGAAGAATCCATACAAGCCTGGAAAGGTAAAAACAATGGCGTGCTTTCCGCCAGAGAACTCTTGCCCTAACCCCGCCGGCGGTACTTGATCTCAAACTCATACCCACTATTCGGAGGAAAGAGCGAAGCAATGTGCCGCAGCCGCTCCGCCAGCGCCGGAGCCGCCAGCAGCGGATACTCCCGTTCGCGCAGGTCCGCATAGTCGAAATCAATGCTCAGCGAAAGCAGGTAAATCGCAATCGCGTCCGAAAAGGCCGCGTCGAAGAACGTGGTCTTGGCCTTCTCATCCGCCCGTCCGCGCTCGGTCGCCTTGCGGCGGTTTTCGAAAGCATCCTGGCTCGTCTCGCCGCGCACCTCAGCCTCGGCCTGCGACCACACCAGATCGCTGAAACTCTGCGGCACGCCAACCGACTCGACAAAGTGGTGACCGACATTGATGAAGAATTCGAATGCCAGCGCGAAGCGATCCTGCATCAGCCGCGTCGAAATAAAAATGCACTCAGAACCGCCGAACTGTACGTTGCGATGACAGATCGCCCGGTCGCTGAAGTCGATGGTGTACTCCGGCGCGACCAGCGTCTCGTCATTCTCGCTGATCGTCAGCGGCACAAAGTAATAAGCGCGGTTTTTCAATGCGGCGGCAATTGAATCCGGCACCGCCTGCACGATGCGCTCCAGTTCCTGCTCCGTCAGATGCGTGTCGCCGTACTGCGCGTAACACACTCCATTCTGCGACTGCAGAACCTGCACTTCCTGCGCCACTTTCTGCGCGGGCAACAACTCGATCTGGGCGGTACCAGCCATGAACCTGTATTCTAGCTGAGGAGCGTGTCATCTCGGCTATGGTTGCTGCAACCCAGGCAAATCAGGGTAGGTTTTTCGGAGTCCAGCTGGGAGACTTCGGTCTCTTTGCAACGCTGCTCCTGGCCTTCTCACTCGGATTCATGGCCTTCTTCGCCACCTGCTTCGTGTCCATCCTGAGCATCCTGTTCTACAACAGCATCGGACACCACACCATCAACTTCGCCGACAGCTACCGCTACTTTGGCCTGCCCGTCGGCCTCATCGTGCTCGCCGTCAGCCTCGTAGTCCTGCTGGGCCTGTGGCTGCGCCGCAAGCTGACTGGCAACTGAATCCTGCTATGGCCGTCCTTCCCATCTCGCTCGAACAGCTGAAGACGCCCTCACCGGAACAGGAGCGCGAGTGGTGCGCCCAGCTCGAAGCCGGCGACATCCTCTACTTCCCGCAAACGCCCATTGCGATCCCCGAGAGCGACCTGCAGTTTCTGTTAGGCCAGCAGCAGACTGACAGCTCGCTGCATAAGAACATCGCCTATAAGCCCAACATCGACAAGCTCAGCGGAGTCGACACCAAAACCGCCGACGCGGCGGCCGTAGCGCGACTGCAGGGCATCATGCGGCAGTACTCCAGGAGCGTCAGCGACTTCCTCACCGGCTTCCTCGCGCCCTACCATGCGAACTGGCAGCTCGACTACGCCAGCTTTCGCCCGCAGGAAGAAGAAGGCCGCGACCTGCCACAGCGCCGCCGCAACGACCTTCTGCACACCGACGCCTTCCCCACACGACCCACCTATGGCGCGCGCATTCTCCGCTTCTTCAATAACATCCACCCCACACGCACCCGCGACTGGATCGTCAGCGACCCCTTCGCCATCATCGTCAAGCAGTTCGCGCCCACAGAGATCGCGCCGCACGTAGACACCGCCCTCACCCGCGCCGCCAAATCCCTGGGCCGCGGCATCGGACTCGGAGCAGCCATCCCTTCGATCAAACGCTCGCCCTACGATGACTTCATGATGCGCTTCCACAACTTCCTCAAAGAGAACCCAAGCTTTCAGGCGAACTGCCCGAAGCACAGCTTCAACTTCCCCCCCGGCACCAGCTGGATGGTCTACACCGACACCGTCCCCCACGCCGTCCTCGCCGGCCAGTATGCCCTCGAACAGACATTCCTCGTCTGCCCCGAAGCTCTGGTAACGCCAGAAACCTCACCGCTCAAAGTTTTAGAAGGGATAGCGGGCGCAACGCTGGTCTAGCCGTATCGCTCGACCGTGCCACCAGGCAGTCATCCTGACGCCGAACGAAGTGAAGTGGAAGGATCTGCTTTTATTCTCAGCCTAGCGTGTATCGACATATAGAACATCTTGGTTGTCATCCTGAGCGAAGTATGACGCGTTTTTTGCGGCATACGCAGTCGAGGGATCTGCTTTTTTCCGGCTCCGCCCACATTTCCGCTTACAGAAAAGAAAAACAGATCCTTCGCCCTCGGCTCAGGATGACAATTCTTTATTGAATGAAATACTTTCGCTTGCGCTTTATAGGTCGGTACCGCCTAGTGAAATCCAGGCCTGCTCTCCCGGATCTTTTCTGAAAATCCCGGATCCTGATCCGCCGTCTTCGCCACTGGATTGATATAAGCCCGCTTCATCAACTCGTCAAACGGCAGTCCGTCCCCAGCCAGGTTTCCCTCGCGATACTGCTCCGCCGCTCCCTTGCCATTCAGCAATATGGTCCAGTTACGAGGCAGACTCCGCATCGACTTCAAGGCAAATATTTCCGTGGTGCAATTGCTCGTAGCCGCGTTGTACCACTGCGGGTGATCATGCAGATTGTTCGTGAACCGGATGTAGTCGAGAAAGAGTGAGCGAGCAAACGCAGGCGTCGCCGTAGCGTGAAAGAGATACAAGTCCTCGCCAACGCGATAGTTCGTGCGCAGCCGCACCACATCACGCTCATCGCTGACAATGGAGATGAGCGTGAACTGACGAAAGAATCCACGTATCGCCGAATAACTCTGCCCCACATGCTTGCGCGCTTCTATAGAAAAAGAAGTATGCTGCCCATTGCCCAGATCAAAGCTGAGAATCGTATGCGCGATCCACGGCGAGCCCCAGTAATCCACAAACACGTCTACGCCGCGAATCTGCGACAGTTCGACTTCGCGCGTCGGCCATTCGCATGTGTAATCGAACTCGGCACGATAATCGCAATTACGCGTGTGTAGATGGTGATGTGCTTGCCGCTCACCTTGCCATAAGCCAGCCGTGAAACATCTGCCTGCCAATCTCCTTGATTGGAGGGCTTAAGCGAGAGCCACCAGACGAGCACCACCAGAAAGCAGCCGAGACAGCCCAGCACGCGATACAGAACCGCTTCGGCGCCAGCACCGCAGTCAGCACTGCCAGCAGATACACGATCACGCACGGAAGACGCAGCCACGCAATGCGCACATCGAAGCAGAGCGCAGCCACCGCCCAAACTGTCATCAACAGCAGAATGAGCCAGACAACACCGCGCCCGATGATGCGAAGACCCTTCTTAGCCATATGCCATCAAATGAATCTTCGATAGTACATGGCTCAAAAGAAGCTGCAAACGAAATATAGGGGCTAAATCAGTGGCCGCCCGCAGAGCCTCCGCCAGGCTTAAAGTCCTTCGTGAAGAAAGCAATGGGAATACCCACCAGCGCTGCCCATCCCAGCATGTGAAAGCAATCGGTGAATCCGAGCAGACTCGCCTGCTGCATCATCTGGTCGTAGATGCGTCCACTCGCATGCGTAGCGGCATCGGCGTGAGAAAACCCAAGCCGCTCGAAGCTCTTCGTCAGTGCATCACGCGTCGAATCGACAAGCGGCAGTCCATGCGCCAGCGTGTCCGCGAGACGAGCCTGATGCAAATCCGTGCGACGCTCATGAAAGGTCGTGACAAACGCCACACCGAAACTGCCGCCCCAGTTGCGCGCCAGGTTCGTGAGGCTCGAAGCCTTGTTATTCTTCGCCGGCGGCAGATAGGAGTACGCCATCACGCTCACCGGCACAAACAGGAACGCATAGCCGAAGCCCTGCACGGCGCGAGCGAGCGCGTAGTGAAAGTAATCTGTCTGCGGAGTAAAGCTGCCGTAGTACCACATGGAGACCGCAACCACGGCATAGCTGAACATGATCAGGTGTTTCGGATTGACCTTGCCGGACTGCACCAGCCGTGCCGTAAAAGGCGCAAGAACCGTAATGACCAGCGCGCCCGGCCCCAGCACAAGTCCCGCATCGGTCGCCGTGTATCCGTACAGCGTCTGCAGAATCTCCGGAATCATCGTCGTGCTGCCGAAGAGCACAAACCCAAAGAGGAAATAGAAAATCGTCGATGCTGCGAAATTGCGTTCCTTCAGCAGCTTCAGCTCGACCACCGGGTCCGTGTGCCTCCACTCCCAAATGACCGCAAGCACCAGCGTGACAATCGCCGCCACCAGCAATCCCGTAATCGTCGAGCTGCCGAACCAGTCATCAATCTGGCCACGATCGAGCACCACTTCCAGGCAGCCAAAGCCGACAGCGATCAGGCCAATGCCGAGCCCATCGATCTTCAGCTTGCCGCTCGCGCGCAGCTTCGCAATCTCTTCCTTGAACTGCGGCGGATCGTGCACCAGGCGGCTGCTCAGGATCAACGAAACGATCCCAATGGGCACGTTAATAAAGAAAACCCAGCGCCATGAAAAGCTATCCGTAATCCAGCCCCCCAGCGGAGGCCCGATCGCAGGCGCGGTCACAATCGCCATGCTGTACAGCGCAAACGCCGCCGCGCGCTTATTCGCCGGAAACGTATCCACCAGGATCGCCTGCTCCACCGGAGCCAGCCCGCCGCCGCCAATCCCCTGCATCACGCGAAAGAGCAGCAGGAATCCAAGCGTAGGCGCGATGCCGCAAAGAAAAGATGTGATCGTGAAAAGTCCGACGCACATCATGTAGTACCGCTTGCGTCCAAAGACGCGGGAGAGCCACGCGCTCAGCGGCAGCACCACCGCATTCGCCACAAGATACGAAGTCAACACCCACGTCGCTTCATCGAAGCTCGACCCCAGTCCACCGGCAATATGCGGTAGCGAAACGTTGGCAATCGAGGTATCGAGCAACTCCATGAACGTTGCCAGCGTGACTGTAATCGCAACGGCCCAGGGATTGATGGCAGGCGGGGTATCGACTATATCGATCGGAACCTGGGCTCGGGCTAAGGTCGCTGTGCTCATGCAGTACTTTAGACACAGATTCCAGGCGAGACCGATCGGTCGCAAATTTCTGCTAGAATAATTTCAGTGAGCACAGCTCTCAGCAAGGGCGAAAAAACGCGGGAAATGATCATCCGCAAAGCCGCTGCCATCTTCAACCAGCGGGGCTATTCGGGTGCCCGTCTCTCCGAGCTGATGGAAGAAACAGGGCTGGAAAAAGGTGGCATCTATCGCCACTTCGACAGCAAGGAAGACCTCGCCGTCGCCGCCTTCGATTACTCCTGGTCGGAAATCAAGCAGCGACGACTCGCGATGCTCGATGAGATTTCCACGCCTCTCGGCAAACTGCGGGGAATGATCGACAATTTTGTCACCAGGCCATCGGCTGTGCCCGGCGGCTGCGCACTGATGAATACAGCCATCGACACAGACGACGGGAACCCTGTTCTTCGCGCGCATGCCCGCGCGGCTCTGCACGAATGGCTGCATTATCTCGAAGAACTCGTGCGACAGGGAATCGCTCAAGGGGAAATGGACGCGAAAGCATCTCCCGCTGGCATTGCCTCCATCATCGTTGCCACACTGGAAGGAAGCCTGATGATGTCGCGGCTTTCAGGCAACCGCACAGCCATGACGCAGGCCCGTGAACATCTCCACAAAACGCTCGACAGCGTTGCGACCAAATAAAGCGTTGCGACCAATCAAGAAGTCCTCCCCACGCTGAACGAAGTAAAAGTGGAAGGATCTGTTTTTGCCTCACTGCGGCATGAAAAGCGAGCCTCATCCTATCGCGCTTTTTGCGATCGTGCGGGAAGCACAAACCGCCAAATGTTTTTGAGGCGAAGCCACAAACATGCTCATCTATCCCAGTAACTCAATGAGCATCGATACCACAGTCCTCGACAATCCAATCTGGCATGCGCTCTCGACGACGCACGCCCGCTTCGCCGAGGGCGACGACCTCGCCAGACGCTACCGGACCGATATAGGCCCGCTCTCCGGAATGAAAGACCAGAGTGCAGAAGCGTATCGTTCGCTCGTACAGCTCTTGGGCCCAGACGACGTTGCCGTACTCTTCCTGACAGATCCGCCCACGCCGCCTAAAGAACTGCAATTGTTGCGGTGCTTCCCCATGTATCAGATGATTTGTCTCACACCGCCGGCCGCACCGCGAACAGACTTCATCATCGAGAATCTCACTACGACAGACGTGCCCGAGATGCGAAAACTCGCCGAAGCCACCGAGCCCGGCCCCTTCCGCAAACGCACCATAGAACTCGGCGGTTACAGAGGGGTACGCGTCGATGGCCGTCTCGCATCGATGGCCGGACAGCGTCTCGGCCTCAACGACTTCACCGAGGTAAGCGCCGTCTGTACCTGGCCTGAGTTTCGCGGACGAGGCTTCGCCAACGCACTCGTCTCCACAGTCGCAAACGCCGTCTTTGAGCAAAACAAAACGCCCTTCCTCGGCGTCCGGGAAGACAATGTCAGCGCCATAGGCGTCTACGAAAAAGTCGGGTTCACAATCCGGCGCACACTGCACGTCACTGTCTTGAAAAAGCCCCTCTAAAGTCGGCCACCATCGTTTGAAATCAATCGACAGCCAGCACAACTCTGTACCCAAACCCTCCGGACTTCTGCTATTCTGCCCCTTCCCTTGATTCATTTTCCTGGAGGACCACCGCATGTTTAATTCCTGTCGCCGGCCCCTGGCGGCGATGCTGTTGACGATTGCCATTCCGGCATTTGCCGCGGACAAAACTAAAACCAAATCCGCCACTGAAGACACTTCCCCTTCTTACGACCAACCCCAGCCCGCAACCGAAAATCTCGATCTCACGATGTATCAGCGCATCCGCGAAGAAGGGCTGGCGCACTCCAAAATCATGGAGTACGGCTCCGCATTGGCCGATGACATCGGCCCGCGTCTCACCGGCTCGCCGAACATGGCCAAAGCCAACGCCTGGACACGCGATCAGCTCACGGCGATGGGCTGCGTGAATGCCCATCTTGAAGACTGGGGCGACTTTGGCATGGGCTGGCAGCAGCTCAATACCTGGGTTCGCATGACCTCCCCCGATACGGCGGTTTTCATCGCGCAGGCAACGCCGTGGTCGCCATCGACCAATGGAGCCGTCAGCGGAGAAGCGATCAACGTCAATATTCAGGACGACAAGGACTTCGATCAGTACAAGGGCAAGCTGGCGGGAAAAATCGTGCTGCTGGGCGAGATGCGCGACGTCCCGCCGGTCGACAAGGCTCTGTTTGAGCGCTACTCCGATAAAGAGCTTGAGGAAATCGCCGAGTATCCGGTCAACGATCGGGGCGCAGCCGACTTGCAGACGCGTCTGCGCGCCTACATGCAGCGCTACAAAATGGTCGACAAGATCGCGCAGTTCCTCTCCGACGAAAAAGCTGCAGCCGTCATCCGGCCCAGCCGCGACGCCAAGAACGGCGGCGGCTCCGGTGGAACGATCTTCGACGACAATGGCGCCGCGCTCGGACGCCAGCCCTATCTCGCCGACCACAAGGTGAAAGTCCCCGTCGTCGTCATGGCGATTGAGAGCTATGGCCGCGTCTTCCGCCTGTTGCAGGCGCACGTTCCGGTCACGCTGGAAATGGACGTCGAAACCAAATTCACCGGCGACCACGAGCACGGCTTCGATACGGTCGCGGAAATCCCTGGCACCGATCCCAAGTTGAAAGACGAGGTCGTCATGGTCGGCGGTCATCTCGACAGCTGGATCGCAGGCACAGGCGCAACCGACAACGGCGCGGGCTCTATCGTCGCCATGGAAGTGATGCGCATTCTCAATTCATTGGGAGTCAAGCCGCGTCGCACCATCCGCATTGCCCTGTGGAGCGGCGAAGAGCAGGGACTCTACGGCTCGCGCGGATACGTGAAGCAGCACTTCGGCTACGCGGCTCCGCTCACCACTCCGGATCAGTCCGCGCTGCCCGAGTTCATGCGCAAGACCGGACCGCTTGAGGTGAAACCGGAGCAAAAGCTCGTCTCCGGCTACTTCAACGTGGATAACGGCTCAGGAAAAATCCGTGGCATTTATCTGCAGGAGAACGCCGCCATCTCGCCCATCTTCGCCCAATGGACCGCACCGCTGAAAGACCTCGGCGTCACCACCATCTCCATGCAAAACACGGGCGGCACCGACCATCTGTCTTTCGATGCGGTCGGCATCCCGGGCTTTCAGTTCATTCAGGATCCGCTCGATTACGAGAGCCGCACACATCATTCCAACCAGGATGTCTTTGAACGCCTGCAACCTGCCGACCTGAAGCAGATCGCGACCGTCGAAGCGATCTTCGTTTACAACGCCGCGATGCGCGACCTGATGCTGCCGCGCGAACCGCTGCCGCATCCTGAATTGCGCGACCAGAAGAACGCTCCTCTGCCGAATCTCTTCCCCGGCGCAGTCCCACCCACGGACGAGAAGAAATAACCTGACTGCCGTCATTCGACGACCAACGGGGAGCCGGCCCTGAGCGCAGCCATAGGAAGACTCCAGCGATGCAACTGAAATCGCTGGCGTCTTCCTTCCTGCGTTGCTCAGAAAAATTATGCCGCCTGCAACTTTTCCTGCAGTAAATCCAGAAACGCGACCATGCCGGGCGAAAGCCACTTGTCCTTGTGCCACACGATATGCGTCGCAATATTAAGATCGGGGCCAAGCCAGGCCAGATTCTTCAGCTGTTTTCTGCGCAGTTCCCCGGCGACCACGATCTCCGGCAGCAGACCAATTCCCATGCCGGCCGTGACACACTGCTTAATTGCTTCTACGCTGGAAAATTCGGTGATATTCCCTGCCCGTATCCTGTGCGCGGCCAGCAGCTCGTCGAGCTTCTTGCGATAGGCACAACCGGCCTCGGTGAGTAACAGCATCTCGCCGGCCAGATCGGCTGGCCCTACGGCGCGCTTTCCAGCCAGAGGATGCTCCGGGTGAGCAATCAGATAGACCGCCTCTGTCCGCAGGCGCACTGAGGCGCATTGCGGGTGATTCACTGTGTCGATCATGCGAATCGCCATATCCAGCCTGCCGCCTTCAAGAGCCTCCCATAGCGTCTCGTCCCAGTGGGGACGGAAGATCAACTCCACCTGGGGATGGCGTTTGCGGAAGGACTGCAGCACCTCCGGCAGGCGGTACGCCAGCACACTCTCCGGGGCACCGATCCGCAGCGGGCCGGCCGGCTCCGAGCCGTGGCAAACCGCCGACCGGCCTTCCGTCATCGCGGTCAAAGCCTTTTCCGCATAGGGAAGAAAACGTCTGCCTGCAGCGGTCAGGACAACACGCTTTGCCAGACGGTCAAAGAGGGGTGTGCCGAGCTCTTCCTCTAACGCTTTGATCTGCGTCGTGACATTCGATTGCACCGTATGAACACGTTCGGCCGTCCGGGTAAAGTTCAATTCCTCGGCCAGCGCGCAGAAGATCTGTAATTGCCGCACTTCCATAGAGAGTCCCTCGGAAAATCAAATAAAGCAATCTTTCATAACGATGATAATAATTCGGTTAATCTATTGGACGGATTTTATGTCGCAGATTAAATATATTTATAGTGTTGCGTTTTTCCCCAACTCGTGCAGCGTCGTTTTGTAGACACGTCCGGCTCGCCGTGCTCACTTTTTTCATCACTTTTGGAGCCATATCCAGCGCTCACGGCGCGGATAATACTCTCGTTTTCTATGCCGACAAGCAAGTGAGCGATACCCTTTGGCCGTCTCTCTTTTCCACGATCCAGGACGACCTTGCCAAAGGCGGGTACGGTATCGCCGACCACGCGCCG
Source organism: Terriglobales bacterium (assembly GCA_015655315.1). GTDB lineage: Bacteria > Acidobacteriota > Terriglobia > Terriglobales > Acidobacteriaceae > Alloacidobacterium. The sequence continues at coordinate 2,314 of JAATFH010000033.1, read as the reverse complement.
CGCCTGATGCGGGAAAGCGATCTTTTCCCTGGCGAGGAGTTCGGCAGAGTCGTCGAAGTGAAACTTCTGGGCCGCTGCGATGTCGCACAACAGGCCTATCGTCCGCTTAAACCCGGCCCGCTGGGATGGGTGCTCCGCGTTCATGGCGAGATTCAACCCTACATCTACATCGATTGCACCCGCATGGCGCAGTTTCTCGATCCCACAACGCTGGGCATGTCCGACGAGCAGCGTAGACGAGCCATGTCCCAGGCCATCTCACATGTTCTCGTCCATGAGTGGATCCATATCGCCACCCAGAACTCGGGACATACGGCGCATGGCATCAGCGAGGCGCAGCTGACTGCCTCCACGTTAGTTGCCGACCCTGAAACACACCATGCGGCGGCTGCGGGAAGCGAAAAGCCCTTTGTGACGACGGAACGCGCTCCTGTCGCCGCCGAAAAATAATCTCGGCTCATATTTTTCATCGCTATACTGGCCGCCATGATCCGCCGCCTCTGCATAGTCGTCCTGACTTGCATACTCATGATGCCGCGCATCCCTCTCGCTCAGGAGAAAACCGTGAAGATCGATAAAGAAAAGAGCTTCAGCGTCATCGGGCTGGCCGTGCGTACCAACAACAAGCAGGAAGCGACGGGACAGGGCGAAATCCCCAAGCTCTGGCAGCGTTTCATGCAACAAGGCACCGCGGCCAAAATCCCCCACCGCGCCGACCAGGATCTGATCGTCGTCTACACCGATTACGAGAGCGACCAGAACGGTGAATACTCCTACGTCATCGGCGCGCGCGTCACGTCCATTGCCGGTGTGCCTGCCGGGCTCACGCTCAAAGAAATACCTGCCGGCTCCTATGCTGTGCTCGAATCGGACAAAGGACCCGTGGCAACCGTGGTGCCCAAAATCTGGCAAAAGATCTGGTCCATGCCCGCAAACGAGCTTGGCGGGGAGCGCGCTTTCCAGGCCGATTACGAGGTCTATCCGCAGGGCTTCGATCCGCAGAATGGACAGGTCACCCTTCACATCGGATTGAAGTAGCCGTTGCATTCCGGATCACAGGTAGCGAGCTGCCCTGCTTGATAAACAGCGGCAAATACGCCTTCCTGCTAGCATGGAGAAAGCAACAAAACAAAGGTCTTCGCAGCGATTTCATCTATGAGTTCATCTGAAAAATTGATTCGTGTTCAGCTTCTCGACGGCTCGGAAAAACATCTTCCAGCAGGCTCGACCCCACTCGACGTAGCCAACGGCATCTCGCCCCGGCTGGCATCTGCCGCCGTGGTGGCGCGCATTAAGCCGCTGCATGTAAGCGCGACCGCCGCAGCCACGGACGATACGCCTAGCGAAGCCGCTATGTATGGTGCGGAAGATGCACAGGCCGAGCGGCTGGTGGACCTGAGCACGCCTCTGCATGAAGACGTCGCGCTGCAGTTGCTCACGGAAAAAGATCCGGAGGCGCTCAAGGTCGTGCGCCACTCTGCCGCGCATGTGCTGGCGACAGCTGTGCTCGAACTCTTCCCTGAGACCAAGCTTGGCCACGGTCCCGCCACGGACTCGGGTTTCTTTTACGATTTCTACCGGCCAACGCCCTTCACTCCGGAAGACCTGAAGCTGATCGAGGGCCGGATGGCCGAGGTCGTCGCACGCGATGAAAAGTTCGTGCGCGAGTGGGAACCGCGCGAAGAAGGCCTCGCTCGCTTCAAAATCGAGAACGACTTCATGAAGATGCACTTCATCGAGCGCTTCACCAAGCCCGGCGAAGAAATCTCGCTCTATCGCAACGGCGCGTTCGTCGACTTTTGCCGCGGCCCGCATCTGCCGTCTACCGGACGCGTCAAAGCGTTCAAGATCACGAATCTCGCCGGAGCATACTGGCTCGGCGATGAAAAGAATCCGCAGCTGCAGCGTATCTACGGCACTGCGTTCTTTTCTAAGAAAGACCTAGACGAGCATTTTGCGCGTCTTGAAGAAGCGGCGAAACGCGATCACCGCGTCCTTGGAAAACAGCTCGACCTGTTTTCCATCCAGGAACTCGCAGGCGCAGGCCTCATCTTCTGGCACCCCAAGGGCGCTATGATCCGCAAGATCATGGAAGACTGGATGCGCGAAGAATGTATCCGTCGCGGTTACGATTTGGTGTACACGCCGCACGTGGCGCGCACCGACCTGTGGAAGACCAGCGGACACGAAGGCTTCTACTCGCAGAACATGTTCACTCCGATGGAATTGGACGATGCGGATTATCGCATGAAGCCGATGAACTGCCCGTTCCACATTCTCATCTATAAGAACTCTCCGAAGAGCTACCGCGATT
>JAATFH010000088.1 GCA_015655315.1 Terriglobales bacterium | reverse complement strand
GGGCAGCTCGCTTCCGAAGACTTGCCAGAGACTACGAACGACTCGATACCAGCCTCAAAGGCTTCCACTACATCGCATTCGCCTGCATCATGATCACACGAATGTTTCACCTACTCGTATGAAAGACATAACAGCCTCTAGTGTCGAAATAAGATCTCAACACGACACCCTGTCGACATAGGACCGCCGATTCTATTCATTTCTCAATCCTGTATTCGACAACCAAACACTTCGTAAGTATTGTGCAGGCTTTGACTTAAGTATGTATTGCGTCGGGGAATGCGATACATCCGCGAAGTGGCGCTCAATCTGCTTTAGGGAAGAGCGACGCATCGGTCAACGATGCGAATAAATCGGAGGGTAAGATATATGAAAATCCTGGCCACACTCATCGCGAAAATTGGCATGCTTTCTGTGTTGTCGGTACTATCGCTCACTGCACAAATTGCGAATGGTCTTAGTTTCACAACTACATTTCCATTTTATGCGGGCAACACCAAGCTTCCGGCAGGCGAGTACGAGATCATGCAATCTAATGTTGATGCGAACGTGCTGCTTATACAAAGTAACGACCGAGCGTATTCAGTATTTGTGGATTTCACGCCCACTCAGTCCGAACAACCTCATGCGCAGACTGACGTGACATTCCACAAGTATGAAAGCACCGAATACTTGAATCGCGTGTGGATAGAAGGACAGCAGTATGGAATGAAGGTAGATCCCACCAAAGCAGAATTGAAAGCAGCTGCGAGTGCAACCGTTTCCGAGCACTCCATACCCGCAAGTAAAAAGTAAGACATCGATGTAATCGATGCGAGATGGCCATGCTGCCGAAATATGTCTAGTTGCCTCGTGCTTTATATTTCAACGGAATCGCTCTGGCCACAATCGTAATTCTGACACCCAGGAAACGAATGCGGTGAAGGCTGAATCGGGCTTTCATCGCATTTGTCTGCATCTAGAAAAGCACAGTTCATTCCTACCAAATCCGACTAAGCTACCTCCTCTCTTTGCAGGTGATGAAGGGAGCAGCACACCGCTTCGCGTGTGGCAGATGTCTGTTCGAAGGATTCTTGAAGATTCGCTCAACTGAAGGGTCGATATGGCGTCTCCCGTTGACGATACATCGACTTCGATCCGAAGTGAATTGTGGATTTCCTGACTCCTTACCGATTAGTCGCGACGCCAGGTGATCGATCATGCGGCTGAAAAGTGGCTATTGATGTCATCCACGTGTACCAGACAGGAGTGGCTGTCGAATTGCTTTTAGTAGATCAGTAGTCGCCGCAACAGCCGAATACAACGAATTATTAAACCCCAAATGAGGAGGGGAAATTGATGAAAGACGAACAGGACCAGGTAATTGTAGAAAGCCCTTCGAGGAGAAAGTTTCTGGGAGCAAGCTCAGTAGCCTTGGCCGCTGCCGCACTAGGTGGATTGACAGTTGAGGCACAACAGCGTGCGAGCACACAAAAAGCGGAGCACGATCACTCATCCAGCGATCCGGGACAAGAAAATAAAGCTCTCCTCGCAGAAAACCCAAATTCAAATATGCCGCCACCGACAGACCATGGCGATATGGTTCCGCTCTGGTATTCCTTTGACCTGGTAAAGAAGCGCGTTGAGGAAGGCGGATGGACGCATGAAGTCACCCAACGCGTTCTTCCATCCTCTAAAGACGTCGCCGGCGTCAACATGCGGCTCACAGCCGGCAGTTATCGCGAACTCCACTGGCATACAGCAGATGAATGGGCATATGTGCTTTACGGCAATGCTCGCGTGACGGTCATGAATCCCGATGGGACTATGTTTATCGGTGATGTGAGCGAGGGAGATTTGTGGGTCTTCCCCGCAGGTTTCCCTCACTCGATTCAGGGTCTTGGACCGGATGGAACAGAATTCCTGCTCGTCTTCCCTCAGGGTATGTTCTCAGAAGATGGTACGTTTCTTCTCTCCGAGTGGATGGCTCATACTCCAACCGAGGTACTGACGAAAAACTTCGGCCTTGATAAAGCCGCGCTCGATAAGTTACCAACCGATGCTCTCTATATCTTCCCCGGAGATGCCCCTACCAATACAGTAGAGCAGGATAAGGCGGAGATCGGAGGAGAAAGGGTTGCGTCGCGCTACCAATACACCTTCAAGCTGAAGTCCATGACACCCACAAAAGCAACTGCCGGCGGCGAAGTTCGAGTTGTCGATTCACGGAACTTCCCCACTTCCAAAAACATAGCCGCTGCCTTGGTTATCGTAAAACCCGGAGGAATGCGCGAGCTTCATTGGCATCCGCACGCTTCGGAATGGCAGTTCTACATCGCGGGAAAGGCACGAATGACCGTGTTCTTCCCAGTGGATAACGCACGCACAATGGACTTCAATGCAAACGATGTCGGATACGTCCCAGCTGTCGCTGGACACTACATCGAAAATACTGGCGATACTGACCTGGTCTTTTTGGAGACCTTCGCTTCAGATCTCTTCCTCGATGTTTCTCTAAATAACTGGCTCAGGCGCTTGCCGACAAAAATGGTGACAGATCATTTGGGCTTTGATGCTGACACCATCAAAAAGATCCCGGCAGACAAACTTGAAGTGCTCAAATAAATGCTCTCTTCTCCGAATAGGCCCGATGCAGCAAATCATCTGCATCGGGCCTTTGTTTTTTTCGTATTGATCCATTAAAAACAAGCTTCGATAGGATTGAGTCATTGATCAGCACCGAATCTTCACCAGATGGATCTGACAACTGGCTTCCGACCCTATGAGCCTGCGGTACGTGTCTGTGCTGTTGCGTCGATATCGCACGCCTTTAGCTTGCAGCTTCCATCGCGCATGAAATCAGCCAGACTCTAAGTGCCGTGGCAACAAACGGACATGCCTGTTTGCAATGGCTTTCGGCAGAATCCCCTCACATCCCAAATACGCGCGTCGCGGCAGAAAGAGTGATTCGCGACGGAAAAGGAGCAGGAGATATTGTCGGGCGTGTTCGTGCACTCTTCAAGCGAATTGCCCCTGAGAAAACAATCCTCGATATCAATAAAGTCTTTGAGGAAATCATGAAACTGTTGTGCAGCAAATGCATCAGTAAGGGCGTTATCATCGAAACACATCTGACCGATAGTCTTCCGCTCATCGTCAGGGATAGGGTGCAATTGCAGCAAGTACTGTTCAATCTTTTCACGAATGGCATCGACGCTATGAATTCAATCACGGAGCATCCAAAGAAGCTGAGTGTCCGCTCGGCACAACAAGACATCCATACTGTTTTGGCAGAGGTTCGTGACTATGGCAACGGTCTGGCAGAGCCCGAACGAGTTTTTGAAGCGTTCTTCACTACAAAAGAGAAAGGAATGGGCATGGGCTCGTCCATATGCAGCTCCATCGTAGAAGCTCACAAAGGTAACCTTTGGGCTGCTGTTCCAGCACTCGGGCCGGGAGCAACATCTTCCTTTACACTTCCTCTCAGGTCGGGCTCCGAGCAATGAAGCGAGAAGACTCTGTCGTGTACATATTAGATGATGACTATCGCATCCGCGAGTCACTCTCTAGTTTTCTTACTTCCCTTGGATATCGTGTTGAAACATTCGCTTC
>JAATFH010000317.1 GCA_015655315.1 Terriglobales bacterium | reverse complement strand
GGGGGATGCTTCGACATGGGAGGCTTTGCCTTTGCTATAACGACTTCGGGCTTCACCGATCCCACTGCAATCCACGAGCCGCCCAGGTTTTCCGCGCCGTTGACATTGAAGAGCCCTTTGGGCGAACCGGCCAGCTCCAGTTCATAGACCGTGCCGGTAAGCACCGTCAAAGGTGCAGGCTGCGCCAGATAAAGCCCACCCGGCTGATATTGCTGACCATCCCAGACGGTAAGCGGGATAAGCCGTCCGGCCTTGGGTTTTTCCAGGTCGCCCGTCCACTCAAAAATGCCTGTGGCGCGCAACGTAGGTGTCGTGTCGGCATCTTTCCGGATGCGGCCTGGATACTGTGCATACGCGACAAACGATGCAACCGCGGCCCATATGCACAGGACAAAAAATGAACGTGGAAATTTGAAGAGTCCGGAAGCTGCAGGCAGTGACAGAGACTCCTCGTCTGAGGAACAATCGACTTGACCCATATTTCTATTCTTGCGGAAGGACCGATTCATGGAAGTTCACGATAAAGTGGCAGATTTTACGCTCCAGGACGACCAGGAGAACACCGTTCATCTTTCAGATTACGCCGGAACGCCGGTTGTGCTCTTTTTCTATCCCAGAGCCGATACGCCCGGCTGCACCATCGAGGCTTGCGGCTTCCGCGACGTCTTCAAGAAAATCCAGAAAGCTGGCGCCGTCGTGCTGGGTATCTCCCGCGACACGCCGAAAGCGCAGGCGAAATTCAAGGCAAAATATGACCTTCCGTATCCGCTCCTTGCTGATGTAGACGAAAAAGTGTGCAAACAGTTTGGTGTGCTCAAGGAAAAGAACATGTATGGCAAGAAAGTGATAGGGATTGAACGGACAACTTACCTGATCGGGCCGGATCAGACACTGCTCAGAATTTTCCCGAAGGTAAAACCGGAGGGCCACGCCGAGGAAGTGTTGGAGGCGATTAAGGCATGGCAGAAGTAAAACGGGGCGGCATCATAGCCGCCCCTGTTCGTTCCTGAAATTACTGAACGGTAAAGGTCAAAGTCGATTCGGCATCGATTTTCGCCTCTTTTTTGCCGGTAGCCGCTGCGCCCACGGTTCCCGCACCGCCGCCCGCCAGTGCGCCGATTGCCGCGCCTTTACCGCCGCCAAAAATTCCGCCCAGAAGCGCGCCCAGGGCAGCGCCTCCGCCAATTTTCGTGACATTGCTTTTGGTGTGTCCTTCACCATCGCGAGCCACCATATCGGTTGTGACCGGGATGCCATTGACGGACGTCAGCTCCAGGGCAAGAATGCCGGGCTTCTGAAGTCGGCCCGAGGACTCCGCGTCCGCGACCCGGCCTTTCACTCGTGATCCGGCAGGAGCCACGACTCTTCCACGCACCGAGAGATCGTTGACCAGCGTGCCCGACCAGTGGTCTCCCTCATTCGCAGTGCCGGAGCTCAATTCGGTGTTATTCCGCACCACGATGTTCGTGCCGGCGGGAATGCGCTGGCTCTGGGCCGGTAATGAAAATGCGGTGGCGGCGATCATGAGTGCTGCGGCAACGTGTGTGACAATGTTTTTAAAATTAAGCTTGTAACGCATCGTTTTGATCTTTCCTGTTCCTGGTAATTTGGTTCAGCACCTATGTCTCGGATTGTGCGCTCTTCGCGTAAAGTTGTCTCCATAATTTCTCGTTCGTCGTATGAGCGCACTCCGGATGTAGTCGCGCGCATGCTGCTGGGAAAGCTGCTCGTTTGTGAATGCAGCGGCGAGCGCCTCGCCGGACGCATCGTGGAAGTCGAAGCCTATTTCGGCACGGAGGATCCCGCCGCGCACGCCTATGTCGGCCGCACCGAACGGAATGCGGTGCTCTTCGGGCCGCCGGGCATGGCCTATGTCTACTTCATCTACGGCATGTATTACTGTCTCAATGTTGCCTGCGAACCCGACGGACATGCCGGCTGTGTACTCATCCGCGCCCTCGAACCAGTCGAAGGGCTGGAGACTATGGCGAAGTTCCGCAAACTGCCGCCGCATCCAAAACCTCAGTTGCTGACTTCAGGACCGGGGCGGCTCTGTCAGGCCCTCAACATCACCCGCGCCGCGCACAATGGCCTTGATGTAACGAACAAGTCATCCTGCCTGAGAATTGAGGACGACGGCCATCGTCCCGAAGAAATTCTCGTGACGCCACGCATCGGCATCCGGCACGCAGCGGAACTGCAAGCCCGCTTTCTCATTGATGGGAACAAATTTGTTTCCGGCAGCCGGTAACCTTTTACCGCGCTCGTTCGTATACTGGGCAGCACCAGCAGCAAATCACAAAAAAACAAATGGAGTTTTACGGATGAGATGCAGCGCTCTCCTTGCGGCCACTGCAATGTTTCTCGTGTGCACGAGCCTTCCCCTGGTTGGACAGGATAATCCGCTGTCAGCAACGAATGCCCCGGCCCAGCAGCCGCGTCCCTTGCCCAAACCCGTAAACCTGCAGGTGCTGCCCAAGGATATTCCGCCCCAGGATCTGGTGAAGCTCATGCGTGGATATTCGCAAGCGCTGGGAGTGCATTGCAGTTTCTGCCATGAGGTCAACGAGCAGACGCATAAACCGAATTTTGCCGCCGACACCAAACCGGACAAGGCAATGGCGCGCACCATGATCGCCATGACACAGGAGATCAACACCAAATTCATGACCCAGATTCATGATCCCGACGCGATGCCTGCCGACAAGACGGTAAGCTGCGGCACCTGTCATCGTGGAAACACCATGCCGGCGCAGTTCACGCCCAAGCCGGAAGATCACGAACATCCCGCAGGCAGCATGCCGATGCAGCATCCTCAGTAGTTTTCTGTGGACAGCAGCGAGCAAAGGGTAGGGCATCTTTTGTGTTTCAAAAGATGCCCTACCTTGCCACAGTAGGTCGAAAGTTACAGCACGATGTTATCGATCAGTCGTGTCGTTCCCACGAACGCGGCAACGGCAACCAGCGCACCGCTGCGCACGTCGGGAACTTCCTCAAGCGTGTCGGGATCGACAACAGCGATATAGTCGACGCGAACACTTGGCTCTTCCGCAAAAACATCGCGAGCGGCTGCAACCAGTTTTTGCGCGGAGGTCTCTCCGCCAGCCCCCGCGTCTTTTACCTTCTCCAGCGCACGATGCAGCACCAGAGCCTTCTGGCGTTCTTCCGGGGATAAATAACGATTGCGCGAGTTCAGAGCCAGGCCATCGGATTCACGCACAATCGGACAGACGACAAGCTGCAGCGGGAAATTCAGGTCGCGTACCATCTTGCGCAGCACAGCGACCTGCGCAGCATCCTTTTGTCCGAAAAACGCCTTGTGTGGTTTTGTGATGTGAAACAGTTTGCTGACAACGGTTGTAACGCCGCGAAAGTGTCCCGGACGCGACGCTCCATCAAGCCGGTCGCTTACGCCTTCGACCAGCACAAATGTGCTTGCGCCTGCGGGATACATCTCATCGACCGTTGGAGCGAAAATCAGATCGACGCCTTCCTGCTTCAACAGCGCGCAATCGTCTTCGAAGGTGCGCGGATACTTCGAGAAATCCTCGGTTGGGCCAAACTGCGTCGGATTGACGAAGATGGAAACGGCCACCACATCGCACACGGCACGAGCCGCTCGCACCAGCGACAAATGGCCCTCATGGAGCGCCCCCATGGTAGGTACAAGGCCAAGAATGCGTCCTTCGCCGCGCAGCTGCGCGCAGGCAGACTGCGTCTCTGCGATTGTCTTAAAAATGAGCATGTCAGTTTAAGCTTTGCGTCGAATCGGCGATGCGGACTCCAAGGCAGCCCGCGCTTCTTTCGTCAAGTGATAGCTCTCGTTTTCGCTGGGAAATTCCCGCTTCTCCACATCGTGCAGGTAGCCGTCGATTGCTGTTCGGAACAAGCCCGCCGCGTCGCCATACTGACGCACGAACTTTGCCGGCTTCGCAAAGCTTAGATTCACAAGATCGTGGAAGACCAGGATCTGCCCATCGCAATCCGGACCTGCGCCAATGCCGATGGTCGGAATATTGAGCCGGTGCGTAATGTACTGCGCAACTTCGCGGGGCATCCCCTCAAGCACAATCGCCACGGCTCCGGCCTCTTCGAGCGCGAGCGCATCTTTCAACAAAGTATCTGCCGCTGCCGTCGATTTCCCTTGTACCTTGTAGCCGCCCATGCGGTGCACCGACTGCGGCGTGAGTCCGAGATGCCCGACCACAGGAATTTCCGCATCCACCAGGCGCTCGACCAACTCCACGCGTTTGATTACGCCCTCGATCTTAACGGCTTCCGCCCCGGCCTCCTTCATAAAGCGCGCAGCATTGGCCACGCCCTCCTGCACGGAGACGTGATAGGAGCCATACGGCATGTCCGCCACAACAATCGCGTGCTTCACCGCCCGGCGCACTGCGCGTGTGTGGTGCAGCATCTCTTCCATCGTGACGGGAAGCGTTGTGTCGTAACCAAGCACCACTTGGGCCAGCGAATCGCCGACAAGGATCAGGTCAATACCTGCCTCGTCCACCAGCCGTGCGGTCGCGTAGTCATACGCCGTCAGCGCGGTAATCGGCTTGCTGTTCTGCTTCTTTTCCTGAAGTGTCTGGAAGGTTACCTTGGCGTGAGGGGCCGAGGCAGTTTGCGCATCTGCGCTACAGAAATTTGTCACACTCATGATTGTCTCCAGTGCAGCTCCCAAAGGGATGCTACCCGAACCAGTCTCTGACTATACGCTTTAGATGCGGCCAGAGTACAGTCGACTCAGGCCGCAGCCTGCCGGTCATCGACATCTGGCAGAATAGATAGGGCTTATCGAGCGTGTCGAATGACCAATCCCTGGCTCCAGTGGTGGACAGATCCCGTGAGTCTTCTTCATCAGGCGACCTTCCCGCGTCTTCTGCTGGCGTCCTGCCTTGGCGCGCTCATCGGCGCGGAGCGGCAATGGCGTCAGCGCGCCGCTGGCCTGCGCACCAACACGCTGGTGTGTCTCGGAGCCGCCGCTTTCGTCGATCTCGGTTCCACGGTTTCTCCCGGATCGACGCAGGTCGTTGCCTATGTTGTGTCCGGCGTTGGTTTTCTGGGCGCGGGCGCCATTATGAAGGACGGCGCCAACATTCGCGGCCTGAATACCGCCGCTACGCTCTGGTGCTCGGCCGCCGTCGGAGCCTGCATCGGAGCAGGCGAAATGCTGGACGCGGCCTTTGTCACCATACTCCTGATTGCAATCAACATGCTGCTGCGTCCGCTCTCCCGCTACATCGACCGGCGCTCCCTCGCTGCCTTTCAATTGCATACGCTCTATCGTCTGCGCCTTACCTGTTCCGCCGAACACCAGGCGGATACGGAGAATCAGTTGACTCGCGCCATTGCAGGTCGCTCGCTGGTGCTTCGTCAACTGCGCGCGGAGCCCGTGGAGGGTACGGGAGGCTCCACTATTTTGGCGATTCTGGAATCGAGGACTGAAGACACCTCCGTACTGAAGGCGTTTCTCGAAGAACTGCGCACCTATCCATGGGTCGAATCGGTGGATTGTATTGAAGCCGAGGCCGAAGCCGACGCGTAAGCTGGCGGCGGAAGTCCATTGGGGCTACTGCCGCCTGTAGCTTTATGGCCCGACGTAAAGCTCAATCGGAGAAAAGCCAATCTGCTTCGTTTTGTTATCGACGCGCATAAACAGGGGAGTTTTGCCGCCGTTGATGTTGACTCCCATCACGACCCCATTCCCCACCGCTTTTACGATGGCGATTTTGTGGCTGCGAATGACGCCGTAATCGCTCGTCGGACCCCAGTCCTTCTGGAACTGGTTGAAGTCGTACAGCTTGTACTGCTCAGGATGCTTCTGCCAGTCGGGATCGTTATTCCAGAGCGCGTAGGCCTTGGTGAAGTCCTTCGCCTCAACCGTGTCGAGAAACTTGTTCACCCTGTGCTCGGAAGGCACCGTATTGAAGAACCAGCCGTGTCCGGTAAAGAAACCCAGAAATCCGGTAATCCCGACAAGCAGAACAACCGCGACGGCCGCGATCAGCAGATTGCGATTTCGGTTTGCACGTCGGGTATCGTAAGTGGGCGCGTCGAGCAGGGTCATGAGGAGATGCTACTCCTTTCAAATTAAGAAGCCACGGCTCCTTCTATATTCTGACACCCCGGAACGGAGCTAAGTTCCATCCACGAGTTCAACTCAACGTGAATAATTGGTTCGGTCTTTTTCTGCACGGCGTTCGAGTGCCAGTTGAATGAGGCGGTCAATCAACTCTGCGTACTTGACGCCGGACGCCGCCCAGAGTTTCGGGTACATGCTGATGGCGGTAAATCCGGGCAGCGTGTTGATCTCGTTTAAATAGATACGGCCCGATTTCCCCGGATCGAGGAGAAAGTCAACACGCGCAAGTCCCGAGCAATCGCAGGCTTTGAATCCGGCAATGGCCATCTCCTGCACCTGTTTTGTTTGCTTCCGGGTCAGCTTCGCCGGAATGATCAGGTCGGACCCTTCGCTCAGGTACTTGGCCTCGTAGTCGTAAAACTCCTTGATGGGAATGACCTCGCCCACCACCGCTGCCTCGGGATTGTCGTTTCCAAGCACAGCCACTGCAGGCTCCCGAGCCTTGCCATGCTTTCCGACGACCCCCAGCTCAACAACGAGTTTGC
>JAATFH010000242.1 GCA_015655315.1 Terriglobales bacterium | reverse complement strand
TGGAACGGCCCTGAATGTAACTTTCAACAACAACCGTACAACCACGAACAACGCTTTCTCGGTCTTCAGTCCTCAGTTGCAGTCGACCTTTAACGCGCAGCTGACCCAGCACCTCTTGCAGGGCTTCGGTTGGGGCGTCAACGGGCGCTTTATCGTGCAGGCGAAGAACGACCGGCGCATCGCAGACTCGGCCTTCCGCCAGCAGCTTCTCTACACCATCAATCAGGTAGAGAACATCTACTGGGGCCTGGTGAGCGCGTATGAAGACCTGCAGGCGAAGCAGCGTTCCTTGCAACAGTCTTCGCAACTGCTTTCAGATGATCGCAAGCAACTGGAGATTGGAACACTGGCTCCACTTGACGTGGTAAGCGCCAACAGCGCAGTAGAGACGGACAAGCAGGCGTTGATTACTTCGGAAAGCAATCTCGAATATCAGCAACTTGTCATGAAGCAGGCGATTGCCCGCAGTCTGGAAGATCCCACACTGGCGAATGCGCCTGTGATTCCGACGGATCGCGTGAGCCTGTTGCAGATGCCGGAGGAGCGTCTGACCGCCGATGACCTGGTCCGCCAGGCCGACGCGAACAGCCCTGCCATTGAGCAGTCCACCATCACGCTCAAGAACGACGAGCTCACGCTGAAAGGCGTAAAGAACGGCCTGTTGCCTACGGTCGATGTCTACGCATTTTACGGAGCGACGGCACTGGGTGGTGCGCAAAATCCGGGATGCGTGAACTTCGGCGCTACGGGTGAGACGCCTTGCCCTCCGGGACAATATCCCGGCGTCAATTACAGCAATACCTTTCAGAACTTATTCAACAGCAGCGGTCCGGACAAGGGCGTGGGATTCAATATCACTGTTCCCATCCGCAATCGCTTCGCGCAATCGGTGCAGGCGCGCTCGGAATTGGAATATCGTCAGGCACAGATGCGGCTGCAGCAGCTCTATGTGCAGACCCGCATGAATGTGGTGAATTCGCAGTTCGCCCTTACCAACGACCGCGCGTCCGTGCAATCAGCAATCGCAACGCGAGACTATGACCAGCAGAGCCTCGATGCGGAACTCAAAAAGCTGCACCTCGGCGCTTCCACTACGGCTCTGGTGCTCGCACAGCAGCGTGCTCTCGCAATCGCGGAGAATACGGTCATTTCGTCGACAGCGAAGTATGCTATCGACCGTGCCGCTCTCGCGCAGATTCTGGCCAGCACGCTGGATCGCTACGGCATCAGCATCACCGATGCGGTATCCGGAAAGGTAACGCAGCAGCCCACGATTCCGGGTCTCGAACCGGCCAAGACTTTGCCGGAGGTTAACCTCCCCGGTCAGCAGGAAAACCTGCAGCAGCAACAGCAGCAACCCGTTCCTGAGCCGCAAAACCGTACGCAGCCGCAGATGCCTGCACAACCAACCCCGCCACCCCAATAGCCATAGTGGAAGGCGGTAGAACGCATGAAAGGCCCGGTTCATCGCCGGGCCTTTTACTTTTCAGGATGACAGAGGAAGACTCGTCAGAGAGAGCGGGAATTCTCAGAATGGCGACTTCGATCGTAACGGCACTGCGTCCGCGCCCGTTGCCGACCATAGCTGGCGGAGGTCTGCTCGCTGGCTTGTTAGATGGCGTGGATGTCATCACGTATTACGGCCTGAAATCCGGCGTCGCGGCACAGAATATCTTCCGCTACATCGCCAGCGGATTGATCGGCATGCGCGCGGCGGTTCACGCAGGTGCGCTCGGCGTGATTCTCGGAGTAGGGCTGCACTTCACGGTCGCGCTAGGTGCCGCAGCAGTTTATTATCTTGTCGCACTCAAGCTATCCATCCTGATTCGGCGGCCATTCTTGTCCGGCACAATCTTCGGACTTGGACTCTATTTCTTCATGAACCGCATCGTGGTGCCGCTTTCTGCTGTTCCAAAAAATCCGAACGCCGTCTTTTCCTGGACGGACTTCGCCAGCGGAATCTTCGCTCACGTTGTCCTGATCGGAATCCCGATTGCTCTGATGGCGCAGCGCTCGGCATGTGTCAGGCCCGCGGAAGCGATCCCAGGCATGTGACAAGCCTCAGCGCCCAGGGTGTGACCTGCAACGATGACCTCGTGACTGCTTTCTCTTGAATGAGTGTATGCTCATTTATGGAGCGATTATGGCGCGGCCAAAAAGTGAGGACAAGCGAAACGCGATTCTTGCCGCTGCGGCAACGGTGATCGCGGAAAAAGGGCTGGGTGCTCCTACGTCTGCCATTTCTCGCGAGGCGGGAGTGGCCGAGGGGACGTTATTTACTTATTTCGCGACTAAAGATGTGTTGGTGAATGCCTTGTATCTGGAGCTCAAGCAGGAACTGGCGGACGCGATGATGGAAGGGTTTCCGCGAAAGAAGGGCGTTCGGCAGCGGCTGGAGCATGTGTGGAACCAGTACGTGTCCTGGGGAGTTATGCATGACACGTATCATCGGGTGCTGCGGCAGATTCAGGTGTGGGGTGGATTGACGGAGGAGTCGAAGACGGCGGGTATGGTCGGATTCGCCGAGATTCAGACATTGGCCGCTGAGGCTGCTTCGCGCGGGATGTTGGAAGGTTTGCCGCAGGCGTATTTTGGGGCCGCGATGCAGGCGCTGGCGGAGACCACGATGGAGTTTGTACGGCGCGATCCAAAGCGCGGGGATCTATATCGGCGTGCGGGATTCAGGATGCTGTGCAGCGGGGTGAAGTTTGGGCGGTGAGGGTGTTGGGTTCCGCCCTTTGTCTTTCGCTCAGGATGGAGCACCCGTGTCGTGCATGCGTATGAAATATTTGCGAGTCCTAATGAGTGAATACTCAATCAATTATAATAGAGGTGAAAGGCGTCATGGCGAAGAAGTGGGGAGTGACGGATATTCCGAAGCAGGGTGGACAGCTGGCTGTGGTGACCGGGGCCACTGGTGGGCTGGGGATCGAGACGGCGCAGGCATTGGCGCAGGCCGGGGCAGATGTGGTTCTGACCGGTCGGAACCGCGAGAAGGGGCGCATTGCGGTAGACAGGATCAGGCGCGCGTTTCCAAATGCGGTAGTGCGCTTTGAGATGCTGGACCTGGCGAGTCTGAAGTCGGTACGGGAGTTTGCGGAGAGGATGCTGGCGCAGGGAAAGCCGCTGCATCTGCTGATCAATAATGCCGGGGTGATGGCGTATCCGGAGCGGCGGCTGACGGAGGATGGATTTGAAGCGCAGTTTGGCACGAATCATCTGGGGCACTTTGCGTTGACAGGGTTGTTGCTGCCGCTGCTCAAAGCAGACGGGCATGCTCGCGTGGTGAATGTGAGCAGCCTGGCGCATCGCGGCGGGAAGATCGATTTCGATAATTTGCAGTCTGAGCTCAGATATAAGCCGTGGCCTGCCTATCAGCAGTCGAAGCTGGCGAATTTGCTCTTCACACTTGAGCTGCAGAAGAAGAGCGATGCGCAGGGTTGGGGTTTGATGGTGAATGCGGCGCATCCGGGATATGCGCGCACGGACCTGATTCCGAACGGACCTGGGACGGGTGGCTGGCAGGGTGTGGTGGGCAAGATGCTTGGCGGCTTCTTCAGCCACTCGGCATTCGATGGGGCACTCCCTACTCTGTTTGCGGCGGTTTCTCCGGAGGCGAAGGCTCTGGGGTACTACGGGCCGAATGGGTTTTATGAGTTGAAGGGGCCGGTGGCTCCATCGTTTATTGCGAAGCAGGCCAAGGATGAGGCAGTCGCGCGGAAGTTGTGGGAGGTTTCGGAGAAGCTGACTGGGGTGACGTGGTAAGGCTTAGAACAATGAGGATCACCATCTTCGACGGCGGTTGCCTCTACCCAGGTTAGCTTCGCAAACCTGGGCACCCGGTTTGGCTGATTGAAGGTTATGGTTCCCACCCTGACTTTGTCAGGATGGGGCACCCGTTTTCGTGTCGATACTCAGGAAATGCGAATTTGTGGCGAGTCGTTCACGACGAGACGGTCGACGGTAAGTTCGCCGATGCTTAGTTTGTCGATGTGGCCTTCGCGAGTCCTTAGTTTACCGATGGCGAGCGCGCCAATGGCAAGAGCGCCGATGGCTGCCGCTCCAACAGCGATTGCGCCAACGGCTGTTGCTCCGACCGCCAGGGCGGCACCAGCTAAACCGAGTTTCGTAAGTCGCTTCATCTTTCCTCCCCAGGAATGAGTTCTATTCGACGCGCAGGGATTCCATCGGGTCAAGTTTGGAGGCTCGTGTTGCCGGGAGCCATACGGCGAAGAGAGCCACGGCGGTTAATATAATCGGCACGGTTACAAATACGATGGGGTCCCAGGGTTTGACGCCGAAGAGGAAGCTGGCGATAAGACGCGTGAGCCCGAAGGCTGCTCCGATGCCGATGACGGCGCCGACGAGCGCGAGCTGCATGCCCTGCCATACGACGAGATTGCGAATGCGTCCGCGGTCGGCGCCGAGGGCCATGCGGATACCCATCTCCTGCGTGCGCTGCTGCACGGAATAAGCCATGAGGCCGTAGATGCCGATGGCGGCGAGGATGAGTGCGGACGCTCCGAAGATGGTGAGCAGAAGCATGTTGAAGTCTTCGCGTGCGGTGGAGCGGACGACCACTTCTTCCATGGAACGGACGCGGGCGACGGGCAAGCCGCCGCTGGCCTGGCGGAGCTGCTCGGGGACGCTAGTTATGAACTGGTGCGGGTCGGAGTGGGTGCGGACGAGCCACGTGACCGGGCCGATATTGGCGTTGAGCGCGGTCATGCCATCGGGTACCTGCGCCTGCGGGATGATCATGAGCGGACGCGGATCGCGGTTCAGTCCGCCATCGTGGATGTCGCCGACGATACCGATGATCTGGCGGGCGGGTTCTTCAAACTGCGGGCCGACGCCTTTGCCGATGATGATCTGCTGGCCGACTGGATTCTCCTTGGGCCAGAATTTTTTCGCCATGGATTCGTTGATGAGGACGACGCCGGGCGCTCCGGCTACATCGCTGTCTTTGAAGTCGCGTCCGCGCAGGATGGGGATTTTGAAGACGTCGAAGTAGCCGGGGGAAGTGTTCATCCAGCCTGCTCCGCCGGTGTAGGGTTCTTTGCCGAGCGGGCGGCCTACGACATTAAAGGGCAGACCGAAGCCGCCTTCAAGCGGCAGGCAGCAGGTGGAGGCGGAAGCTTCGACGCCGGGGATGGCGTTGATGCGCTCGCGGCCATCGCGCGCGAGTTGGGCGACGCCAGCGGTCTTCTGGAATCGGTCGCCAGTAAGCGACATTTGCATGGTAAGGACGTTGTGCGGGTTAAAACCGGGATCGACGTGGCGCAGGGCAAGAAAGGTGCGGATGAGCAGCGCTGCGCCGATGAGCAGGACGAGCGCGAGCGAGACTTCGCTGATGACGAGCAGGGAACGGGCTTTGCTTTGGCGGAATCCGGTGCCCGAGCGGTTGCTGCTTTCTTTGAGCGTCGAGTTGAGGTCGGGGCGCGAGGCGCTGATGGCGGGGAAGAGTCCGAAGATGATGCCGGTGAGCAGTGAGACGCCAAGCGTGAAGGAGAGGACGCGCCAGTCGATGCCGACGGCAGCTCCGTGTTCGCCGATGCGTGGAATGTCGCCGGGGCTGAGCGCCAGCAGGCCGCGCACCCCGAGATAGCCGAGGATGGAACCGAGAATACCTCCGGTGACTGCAAGCAGAAGGCTTTCAACGAGGAGCTGACGGATGATGCGGCCACGGGTGGCTCCCATGGAAACGCGGATCGCGAATTCACGCTTGCGACCGGCGGCGCGGACGAGCAGCAGATTGGCGACGTTGGCGCAGGCGATCAGCAGTACGAGGCTGACGGCTCCGAGAAAGATGAAGAGAGACTGTCGCACGCCGCTGACGATGCTGTCGCGCAGGGGTTCAACGGCGAAGCCCTCCTTCGGCCCCATCGCGCCTTCAGGGTAACGGCGGCGGAACTGGTCGGCGGCGACCTTAAGCTGGGCGTTGGCCTGGGCCAAGGTTACGCCGGGCTTGAGGCGTGCGGCGCCGAGGAAGAAATGGCCCTGGTTGGTGCTGTTGGGGTCGATCTGAAAGGGAAGCCAGATGTCGGCTTCAGGATCGGAGACATAGGACTGGCCGAGGACGCCGATGATGGTGTATGGCTCGTTGCCAAGCGAAAGGGCGCTGCCGACGATGTTGGGATTGCCTCCGAATTTGCGCCGCCAGAGACCGTAGCT
>JAATFH010000393.1 GCA_015655315.1 Terriglobales bacterium | reverse complement strand
TCCGGGTGGCACTGGCGGCATGCCCAACAGCCTGGCCATCAAGTTCGATCTCTACAGTAACAGCGGAGAAGGAAGCGATTCGACCGGCCTGTATACAGCGGGCGCGTCTCCCACAATTCCTGCG
Source organism: Terriglobales bacterium (assembly GCA_015655315.1). GTDB lineage: Bacteria > Acidobacteriota > Terriglobia > Terriglobales > Acidobacteriaceae > Alloacidobacterium. The sequence continues at coordinate 10,584 of JAATFH010000393.1, read as the reverse complement.
ATCAATTTGGCGCCATCGGGCATTCTTCTCGCCAAGGGAAACCCGATCCTCGCGAGCCTGACGTACGACGGAACCACACTGACGCTGACTCTTACGGATCAGGTAACCAAGAAAACATTCACGCAGGGGTTCACGGTGAATATCCCGTCCGTGGTGAATGCGAATGCAGCCTATGTCGGATTTACCGGAGGCACAGGGGGGTATACAGCACTGCAACGGATCCTCAACTGGACCTACACGCAGACTGCTCCAGCGCAATAAGGAATGACCGGACCACGCACCATTCTCTATGTATCAGAGGATGGGTGCATGGTCTGCTAAGAGTTGTCTGGAAGGATCTGGTAACAACGCGAGTGCTATTCGTTGTCGAAGGGAAAAGGGAAGTCGACAATGAAATGGATCGATCTGCGAAGTACCATGGACGCGCTTTGCGTTGACTCCATAGCAAGAATTGAGAGACCGGGATAGCTTTGCAGCGCTCGCAGGAAAGCGTCCGGCAGGTCGCCTGAAAGGTCAAACATCAGGATCGCTTTTTCGGCATGGGCCCTGTCCAGGGTCCGCGCCAGTTGCTCAATCGTCTGCTGCAGAGAAAGTCCGATGAACTCGCTTCGCTCCACGCGAAAGAGTGGACGCTGAATTTCGTAGGCGAGGGCTTCAGCCGCCATGAGTTTACCGGCCGCATCGCACCCGGTAAAGATTGCAATCGCAGCTTTTTCGCTGCAGCGGCCAGTCATCCGGTCCGAGATGTCATGCAGCGCGGCAACCTGCCTCTCGGGCAATGACAGCGGCAGGGAAAGATCCTGCCAGCTTCCATAACGCTGCGATTCCGGACCGAAGCTGGCTGCATCAGATTCCGGGCAGTCCTTCTTTAATCCGATCCACGGTGATGCAGACATAAAACGCTCCATTAGGGACTCACTTATTAGTGAATCGTGGCGCCATTCCGTTTCGCGGCTGTCACCAGGTCCCCTGTTTGCCCCCAAACCACCACACTAATCCGACGGTCGCCGTTGTCTGGTCGTTGCTGAGATGGCCCAGCGAATCAGTGAGGAAATACGGCTGGTTCGAGAAGTCGTGGCGTAATTCTTCGCGCACGAGGAAGCCGTTGGCTACGGTCTGATCGAAGGTGAGAGTGAATTCTTTGAGCGCCTGTACTTTTCCGCTGTAGAGCGCCCCGCGGTCGGAAAGATATTCTGTGCGTCCTCCCAGCGCGAGCAGCGGATTGAACTGATAGCGCGCATAGATGGCGCCGCCATCCGTGTGCAGGGGAGCAGAGTATGTCTGGTCGCGATAGATGACGTAGTCGCCTTCGATAGCAAGCGTAAGTTTTGGGGTAGCGGTCCAGATCGCGTAACTGTCGAAGAAGTGTGTCTTGCCCTTGGCAGGGTTCGGAATCGGCTCAAAGGGCAGGCCCTGCTGTTCGGGCAGGCCTGGAGGTCCATTCGTAACGTATTCAAAATCGGGATGTTCCTGACCCAGATAGTAGTTGAATGTCCAGTCGAGGGCTTTGATCGGTTTTGCTTCGAAGCCAATCATTTCATCCTTGAAATTGTTGAAGGGCTCGGTTTGCTGCGTGCCGTTTACCATCCAGTAGTGCCCTGAAATGCGCGGCGTGAAGGCGTAGGTCACGCGCAGTCCTGCGTGGTAGAACGGCAGATAATCGAACCAGTATGAGCGTGAATAGTTGATCTGATCCTTGGTGTAATTGCCTTCCATGCCCAGCGCGCTGGCCCATTTTCCAAAATCGACGGTAAGCCCGCTTCCGATGGGAGCTACGTACGTCCCGTATGCCTGAAAGATGTTGCGGTAAATATCAGGACGCGGTTCGTTGGCGGGATTGCCCTGCAGTGTTTCTGTAGCCTGGCCAAATTGCAGGTCGATGCGCGCGCCAAAGCGCTTGCCGTTCGCCGGGTCCGGAGCGTGTTCAAAGATGAGGCCGGCTTGATTGATGCTGAATGCGTTGCTGCTTACGTCGTAGGCGCGCAGCAGATTGACGCGGCCAATCGGATTGTTGAAGTTGTATGCGTAGTAGCCATCCAGGTACATGTTGATCGTGGTTCCATTGAGGGCGGCGAGCGTGGTGCGATCGGAGTTGCTGAGGATTTGCGCCGGAGGCTGAGCCTCTTTCGGAGCCTTGATGCTGAGTGACGCGCTGGCGTTTTCCAGGGCTGTGGCGCTCTCATCCGCATCGACAGGCGCTGCGCCGGTATTCTCTTCGTTTTCGAGCCTTGTCAGCCTGGCGTTCATAGAGGCAAGCTCCCGCCGCAATTCACGAATCTCTTCACTCCGCAATTGAGCGGAGTCAGAATTTTGCGCTGCAAGATGCGGAGCCAGTGTGGAAAGTGAAGCTACGGCCAGTACATAGCCGGGGGTGTAACGAAAGAAGAATCTCATGATGGTTTCCCTGACAGCCAGTTGCACGGTGATCATCATGTCAAGGAAGGCATGAGGAATTCATAAGTATTGCGTAAGCCAACGATGTGCCGCCCGGTCGCCTCATCAGGAAGAAGCCGTTCGGCTGGTGCTCATCCGTGCGCCTCCCTGATATACTTAGCAATTGCGGGAGTGCTCTAAACCATTCCTGTTTTCAGGCATTTGCCGCAAAAGAAAACACATAAGCTCAGAGGTTTCCCATGTCCGGCCATTCAAAATGGGCGACAATTAAGCACAAAAAAGGGGCTCTTGACGCAAAACGCGGCAAGATCTTCACGCGCCTGATCAAAGAAATCACCATTGCCGCCAAGGCTGGCGGCGATCCCGACGGCAACCCGCGACTGCGAACCGCGGTTGCTGCCGCAAAAGCGGAGAACATGCCGCAGGACAATATCAAACGCGCCATCCAGCGCGGAACCGGGGAACTGCCTGGCGCCATCTACGAAGAAATCACCTTCGAAGGCTACGGACCCGGCGGCGTGGCCATCATCGTCGAAACGACTACGGATAACCGTAACCGAACGGTGAGCGAAATCCGCCATGCCTTTTCAAAGAATGGCGGCAACCTGGGCGAGTCCGGCTCGGTGCGCTTCATGTTCCACAAAAAGGGCATCATTGCTATTCCCAAAACCGCAGCCGATGAAGAGCAGTTGATGAATATCGTGCTCGAAGCAGGCGGCGAAGACCTGAACGACGAAGGCGACACGTGGGAGATCATCACCGATCCCGCGTCGTTTGAGGCCGTAGCGCAAGCCGTCCGCGACGCCAAGATCGAGACCGTAATGTCTGAAGTCACCATTATCGCGACAACGTTTACCAAGCTTGAAGGCTCGGCAGCATCGCAAATGATTCGCCTTCTTGAGGCGCTCGAAGACTACGACGACACCCAGAATGTCTATTCGAATTTCGATATGGATGCGAAGCAGTTGGAAGAAGTCGCTGGTTAAGCGGTTTGCGAGATTTACAACGAGGGCCGCCGGATGGCGGCCTTTCTTTCAGATGGAAGATATCGAAGCGCAATTCTGCGCCTGACATCAAAAATCAAAGGCATCAGAAAAAGACCACACACACTATGCTGAAAAACCTCGTTCCTTCTTTGATTGTTCTGGCCTGCAGTCTGTTTTCACTTTCGGCCACGGCGCAAAGCGCGCAGAAACTTGCTCCCGCCAACGACAGTCCGGCATCGGCTGTTCTGGCCACCCGTCCATGGGAATTCGGCCCGTTCTTCCAGGGCGGAGTCGGAATCGGAGACCGCTCCGATTTCACCTTTACCAGCGCAGGCGTCCGTCTCGGCAAGGTCATCACCGACCAGCATCTGCCCGGCTTCGTGCGCGGACAATTTGAATATGCGGTCGAATTGATGCCATACTGGCAGTCCTTTACTCCTGCGCCGCATTTTCAGGAGACGAAGTACGAATACCAGGGCCAGACGGGGACCGCGCTGCTACCTTACGACGGTGGAACCTTCACTGGCGTCAGCATTACGCCGATCATCCTGCGCTGGAACCTGAAGCCGGGTAAGAAAATTGCTCCTTTCGTCCAGGGCGCAGGCGGCCTGATCTGGACGAACCATAAGTTTCCGCCAGACATTATCGTGCCGAAGGGACAGCCGGGTGGCACGAGCGTATGGAATTTCACGCCGCAGTTCGGAGTCGGGTTCAATTACTTCGTAAAGCCGAAGCAGTCGGTCACCTTCGGCGCGAATGCGATTCATATTTCGAGCGCATCGCTGGGTGACCGCAATCCGGGAGTGAACGCGAGCGTGCAGTTCCAGCTCGGCTATACCTGGTGGAAGTAAGAGACTGAGATGAGCGATGTACTGATCGAATGCGTGCCGAATTTCTCCGAGGGAGCCGACCCGCGCAAGGTCGCGTCCATCCTCTCGGCGATGCATCTCGATGGGGTATCGCTTCTCGACTGGTCGCTCGATGCGGATCATAACCGCTCGGTCGTAACGATTGCCGGGCCTCCCGCCGTCGTGGTCGAAGCTGCAGTTCGCGCGGCAGGCCGTGCGGCGGAGTTGATCGATCTCACCTCGCAACAGGGCGTACACCCCCGCATCGGCGCGGCGGATGTGATCCCATTCGTCCCGGTTCGCGGCATCTCGCTCGAACAGTGCGCGCTGCTGGCGAGACAGGCCGGTATGGAAATCTGGAAGCGGTATCGAGTTCCCGTCTACTTTTATGAGGCTGCTGCGGCGCGTCCGGACCGGGCGTTGCTCGAAGACGTTCGCCGCGGACAGTTCGAAGGGTTGCGCGATGCCGTGCGCAAAGATGTCTCGCGCCGTCCCGATGTCGGTGGTCCCGATCTGCACCCGACAGCCGGAGCGTCCGCCATCGGCGCACGCCGCTTTCTTATCGCCTACAACCTCTATCTGGATACTGCCAACGTGGCGACGGCGCGGGCTATCGCCAAAGAAATCCGCGCTTCCGGAGGTGGACTCTCCGGAGTAAAAGCCATGGGCGTGCTGGCCCACGGGATGGCGCAGATCTCCATGAATATCACCGATTTCCGCCAGACTTCCGTGGCTGACGCCTACGCCGCCGTCAAGAGACAGGCAGCGCGGCATCGCACGCAGCCTGTGCGTGGTGAGCTGATCGGATTGCTCCCCGAAGCTGCTTTTGAGCAGGACAGCGAGTGGGTGCGTCAATTACATGGATTCGATCCGAACGAGAAACTTTTGGAGCGTAAACTGGAGCATCCGATTGAATGGCCTGTATCGGAACAGTCCCGCTCCAGTCTAAAATGATGTAGGCATGAAGTGCCTCTCGCAAACAAGGAAGGGTGACAGCAGCCCTTTGGAGGTAGGAATTTGAAGTTTGGCAAGAATCTATCGCTCGCGGCAGCCATGGCGCTCAGTATCTTTGCGTCTTTGCCCGCCATTGCAGCGCAGCTCGGCGGCGATGCGCGAGCTGTTATTCCTAAAGACGTGCAGCAGCTGATCGTCGTCGATTACCGCGCGATGCAGAACTCTGACGCGGCGATGAATCTGAAGGCGCGTGTCCTTCCTCCTGAGCTGAAGCAGCTGGAAACCGCGCTGAAGTCTTCGGGCCTGAACGACAACCACGATATGGACGAGCTGGCATTTGCCGCCTTTCGCACCGCGAACAGTGGCGAAAGCACCAAAATCGTAGGCATCGCACAGGGGCAGTTTTCGCTGCCGGACATTCTTGCCAATTTCAAAAAGCAGAAGGTAAAGTCCACCAAGATCCGCAATAACTTTATCTACCCCATGGGAAACAGCGGAATGCTGGTCAGCTTTCTGAACCCCACGACGATGGTCTTCGGCTCAAATGACGCGATCAAATACGCGCTCGATGCCCGAGACGGTCTGACCCAGAACTTTCTGAGTAACGACTCGATGATGCAGCAGATGTCGCTCGTCGATACCGAGCCGATCTGGAGCATTCTCGACCAGAAGGGAACGCAGATGATGATGCGCGGCGTGCTCGGCGAAGCGTCCCAGCTGGCTGACTACGAGACGATCAAAAAGCGTTTGACTGCTTCGCGTTACACCATGAACTTCAACAATGGCGTGAAGTTTAATCTGGATGTGGTGACGCCGGACACTTTCACGGCGGCCACGATGTCCTCACTGCTGAATGCTGCGGCCATGTACAAGAAAGTAAGCGGCACGGCGGCGGAAAAGGCGGCCATCGATAACACCACCGTCAGCTCCAGTTCCGGTACGTTGCAGGTGCGCTTCGCATCGTCGGACAGCCAGTTCTCCAGCCTGCTGCAGTCACCGCTCTTCCAGTCGGTAGTGCACTAATCGTATCGACAGATAGAACACCTTGGTTGTCATCCTGAGCGGAGTATGACGCGTTTTTTGCGTCATACGCAGTCGAAGGATCTGCTTTTCCCTGACTCCGCTCACATTTTCGCTAACCGAAAAGAAAACAGATCCTTCGCCTCGCTGAGGATGACAATTCTCTGCTGTAATAAATACTTTCGCTTGCGCTTCTATGTCGATACTGCCTAGGGCAGCGCTGCTGTATTCAAAAACCCCGGTTTCAGGCCGGGGTTTTTAATTGCGGGAACCAATGTCGAACCATTGTGCTGACGAGCCTTCTCCACATGCGAGGATTATTGTGGTGGCTGCTTCCTTTCCCATAACTCATCTCGATCGGGAAAGCTCTGAATCCTCCGATAATGCTCCTCCAGATATTCGCGCAATGCCGTGAGATGGTAATCCGCAGGATTCTCCCCGGCACTCGGAGAGTTCAACTGCGGTGACCACAAGATGTATTGCACGCTTTTTGCATCCAGTTGTCGAATGCTGGAATCGACGTACGCCGGAAGCGTGATGCCTCTGGTGTCGAGTTCATCCACAAAGACTGGATTCCGTAGACCAAGCGGCAGATATACCCCGGGCCACGCCACCTGAAAAAGGAATTGACCAGGCTGTGTGCGCTGCGCAAGCCAATTCAGCTTTTCTGCCATGGCCGTTCTCGTCGCAATCGTTCCAGCGGGCACATGTACAAGGACAGTTTGTTCGTGACTCCTGGCAGCAGTCTGCGAAAGCATAAGAACGAAAATGCCGATCCACATGAAGCCCGTTGCGAAAATCTGAATTCTCCCGGGCTTTTTAAGCAGCCAAAAGAACAGAATGATGGCTGGCATAGCCACGCAATATACTCTGAGCCAGTTCGGGCTCTGTGCGACTTCCAGCATCATAGCCAGACCTGTGAGTGTCAAAAGCGCGACGCGCTCACGGTCGGGAAATGACGAGCTCAGGCGTCCATGCCAGCATTTCCACACGCAGACGGCATAAACGCAAGGTAGCAACAGATAAATGAAAATATATTGGCTGGCGGCAGGAATTCTTCTCCACGTCAGGTCTTCTTGAGGAAGGCCGAGAGATAAGAAGGTCCGTCCACCTATCGCATAGCGCGCAGAATTAATCTGAAATTCCAACAGCTGACGTAGGCCTGTCGTAGCGATGAAATATCCGCTGAGAGCCGTCCACGTCACAGCAAATAACAGCAGCAGTAGCGCCAGGTGTCCGATGCAATTCCTCGAGGGCAGCTTTGTTCCGGACCACATCCACACCAGAAAAACAGCGACTCCGGCCGCGGCGGCGACGCCTCTTGTCTGCGTGAAAAACGAAGCCAGACCCAGCAGGGCGCCCGCAGCCATGATTCTTGCCGAAGTTGTGGCTTTCATAAGAACGGCAAGAGCCATCATGACTGCAAATACACTGAACCAGTGGTGCGTTGCATTGAGCAACTTGCCATAGATAAGAACAAGGAATAGGGAAGCGGCGAGCAGAGCCTGCGATTCCTTCATGAGCATCCGCGAAATGCGAAAACACAGCCAGCACAGGATCACGCCCAGCACCAGCACAACACAGTTCGTTATCCAGATCCGGGGTCCGAATAGTTTGAAGAGTCCGAGAAAGACGAGGTCTGTACCGGGGGGAGTGAATTGAAAGAAGTCGCGGTAGACACTTTCCCCATTCAACAGGCGTTGAGCGTATACCCAGAAAAATATCTGATCTCCACCTAGAAGATAAGGAACTCCCATCAGCGTAAACAGATTGAAGTAGAGGTAGACTCCACTGCCGAGAATCAGAACTATCTCCGGCCATATCCTTGGCACCGTCATGCCTGGCGCGTGATCCCGAGAGTCCTGCGTTAAAACATGCGATGCTTGGACACTAGCTGTAGCCATATCGTTCATGAGTAAAGCGGAATGATACCCACCGATCTTACACGGTCAGGACGCTTTACTTTCTACCGCCGCTTACTCCTCGTGAAGAGCTTGGACTGGATCGACGCGTAAGGCGCGCCGGGCTGGGAGCAGCGCTGCGGCAGCGGCAATCGCGATCAACACGCCAATGCCACCCGCGTAGCCTGCAGGATCGAGATTGCTGATGCCATACAGCGCCTTGCGCAGAAGCTGAGAGATAGCAGCCGTTCCCGCCGCTCCGGCAATTGCTCCAACGGCATGTCAAGAATATTCTGATGCGATAGGCAATTGCCATACAATGATCACCATGACAGAGCAAACCTGGAATGCCGTGCAGTATGCGCTTAACGGACGCTTCGTTGCTGACCTTGCGGGCGGCGTCATCGATCTGCTCGACCCACGGCCCTCCGAGCGAATTCTCGATCTGGGGTGCGGCGACGGAGCACTGACTGCGAAGATCGCAGCTTCGGGCGCTAAGGTGAAAGGCGTGGACAGCTCCGAGAGCATGGTTGCGGCGGCGCAGTCGCTGGGGCTGGATGCTCAGGTAACAAGCGCGGATGCGCTCGATTTCGATCACGAATTCGATGCTGTTTTCTCGAATGCAGCCTTGCACTGGATGCGCAACCAGGACACGGTTCTTGCCGGTGTGCATCGCGCACTCAAACCGGGCGGCCGCTTTGTGGCTGAGATGGGCGGTCACGGCAATATCGCCGCTATTCAGGTTGCGTTGCTCGCGGTATTTTCAAAGCGGGGCATTGACGCCGTGCGCGCAGAACACAATTACTTTCCTACTCCCGCGACTTACGAATCGCGCCTGCAGCATCATGGTTTCGACGTGCACTATATCGAGTTGATTCCTCGCCCGACGCCGTTGCCTGAAGGCGGCATGCGCGGCTGGCTTGAAACCTTCCGCCGCGGACTCTTCGAGCAGTTGCCGGAACCTGAAAGGGAAGAGGCGCTCAAGGAAACAGTCCAGTTACTCAAGCCGGTGCTTTGCGACGACCTGGGCAAGTGGACTGCCGACTATGTGCGTCTGCGTTTTCTCGCCGTCGCGAATTGATTCCGGCGCAATGAACTGAAGGCTTGCGTTGTGATACGCTGGGCCGCGATGCCAGATTCCGTCAAGGGTGTTCAGGCTGTTATCGATCTCAGGCCTGCCAGTTATCAGTCCAGCATGAATGCATTTCGCGCGCTGCTGGAGACAACGCCGAGCGGCGTGCCATTCGTGCTGGTCGCAGTTCGCACGCCCGCGAATGAGGTGGTGGAACTACAGATACGTGTTCAGAACATGTATCTCGTCGGCTTCAAAGGCGGCGATGGCTGGTATTGTTTTGACGGTGAAACCGGCGCATGGGGCAAGCCGTGCGGCACCGGTTCGAACTACAACAATCTGGGCCTGGTCGGTACTATCGTCTACGACGATCTAAAAAAGCTCGGCGAGCTCAACCAGTTTCGTAAAGGCAAGGGTGCTCTGGATAAGAGGTTGTGCGCGATTCTTATCGCCGTTACTTCTGAAGCAGCTCGATTCGCCACGGTTGCAACCTATTTCACCGGCCTCACCAATAGCGTTGGCACAGCGTATTCGCCCTATCTTCAAGGTGGAGTGGATTTCGAATACCTGAAGGCCACGTATTTCACGCAGTGGGAAAAGCCTCCCGATCCGCAAATGGAGCCGGGTAAGGTGTATCACTTCGTGAAGGGTGAAATCCTGATGCCGCACAAGCGGTAGCACCGCCCTTTTTTCCAAAGCATAAGCAAACCGAAAAAACTAAGGCAGAATCCTCACCGTCCATACTTCTTCAGAACCTGCTGTAACTGCTCGTGGGGAAGTCCCGGCACAGTGTGGCCATCGATGCCTGTCATGGTCTTTGCGCCGACCATGGCATTGACGATGGCCTCTTCCGTCGCTTCAACCGTAGCTGAGAATAATGGGCTGATGCGCTCATTTGCGACGGTCTGCACGGTGTTGGGGCCCGGCTCGTCATTTGCATGCGGGTTGGCAGTGGAGAAGGCGAGAAAGATATCGCCGGAGCCGTTGCCGGAGGTAGATCCGGTGCGGGCAAGGCCCATCGTGGCGCGGCGCGCGAGCCTTTTCAGCTGTGTGGGAATCAACGGCGCGTCGGTAGCCACGACGATGATGATCGAGCCCAGGTCGCCTTGCCTTGTGCCCGCGGCATCGTCTTTAAACATGGAGTAGGGAACACCCTCGGTTAGTTCTTTTCCAACAGGGACTCCGGAGATGGTCAGCTGCGGACGCCGCCCGCAAGTTCACTGCACCAGCACGCCGACGGTATAGCCGCCTTCTTCCTTCTTCAACAGGCGCGAGGCAGTACCGATGCCGCCTTTGAAGCCATAGCAGATCATCCCGGTTCCGCCGGCGACTGCGCCTTCGGGCACGGCACCGCTTTGCGATCCATCGTGCGCGCTGATGGCATCTTCTGCCTTCACATGGCACACGTG
>JAATFH010000137.1 GCA_015655315.1 Terriglobales bacterium | reverse complement strand
GACTTTTCTTGTGACGGTTTCTGACCGCGTCATCGGCTTGGCGATCGCCCGGCAGTTCCTTCGTGAAGGAGCCAGTATCGTCGCTGAGGATATCAATCCTGAAGTAGAGCAAACATTCGCAGGAGATGAACGAGTTGCCATACTCGTAGCTGATGCGGCCAAAGAAGAAAGCGCCATACGAGCGGTCGAGCTCGCTCGTCTTCGATTCGGCAGACTGGACGTGCTCGTCAACAACGCTGCACGGATCGTTTACAAGCCGGCAGTAGAGACGACGCTGGAGGATTGGAACTCAATCATGGATGTCACCTCCACTGGAGTCTTTCTGCACTCTCGAGAAGCGCTCAAAGTGATGATGCCGAATCGAAGCGGATCGATCGTGAACATCGGGTCTTACGCTTGCTTCCAGTCTTTCAGCGGCATAAGTGCCTACGCGGCCGCTAAGGGTGCACTCGCACAAATTACAAGAACACTTGCATTGGAAGCCATTCCCTACGGCATTCGGGTCAACGGAATTGGCGCGGGGGATGTTGTGACTAACCTCTTAAACAGCTTTCGCCAAGACGGCCGCGACTTCCTACGTCAACATGGAACAAATGCGCCCATCAAACGTGCTGCTCAGCCGGAAGAGATCGCAGAGATTGCGGCCTTCCTAGCTTCAGAGAAGGCTAGCTATATTGTTGGTTCCATCTTGATGGCTGATGGCGGCATGAGCATTGCACTGCCAGATCAATAGAACTGCCTCCAGATAATCAATGCTTTCCGGGTACTAGGAGGTTTCTTTGTTTGCAATTGGAGACGAGCGGACCTGAATTTCGTTTATCTGCACCACAACCTACCAACTCGAAGATAGTGAGGTTAACCATGGAAACTGTTTCGATCGATTCAACGAGCTCCTTACGAAATCTCTATTTCGTTCGGACCGCTTTTCAGGTGGTCTGGGCTGCAGCCATCATTTCCACCGCAGGACATCAACCGCAGATAGCCGCCGTGTTGTTCCTGCTCTACCCCCTATGGGACGTGGCATGTACGATTTACGACCTCAACACGTTCAGTAAGACAGGGTCATCACGCACCTCGCAGGTGATCAACGCAGTACTTGGAGTTCTGGCTGCAATCGGCATTGGCGTGACGGTTTTTCAGAATCCGATTTATGCGGTTGCAATCTTCGGTGTGTGGGCGTTCGGAGCGGGCGTACTTCAACTCGTCGTCGGCCTCATCCGCCGCAAGGAGCTAGGCGGCGGCCAGTGGAGCATGATTCTGAGCGGCGCTCAATCTGCGCTTGCCGGGACGTTCTTCATCATCCTCGGCCTTCAGGACAAGAAGCATGTTGGAGACGTCGGTGGCTACGCTATCTTCGGCGCCTTCTACTTCCTCATCGGCGCAATCCTGCTGAGCCGCAAGCTGTCGAAGAGTTCGGCTGTCGCCACGAGTTAGCCATCGATTCATCGAATGGCCCTCATCCACCCTTCACCAAAAGGAGATCCCATGTCTATCGATGTGAAATATCGCACTGCCGCCACCGCTACCGGAGGACGCGATGGAAGAACTCGGACCGAGGACGGTAAGCTCGATCTGCAACTTGCCATACCCAAAGATATCGGCGGCCCAGGGGGTGATGGTGTCAATCCAGAGCAGCTCTTCGCCGCGGGATACGCCGCCTGCTTCTTGAGCTCGGTGAAAGGAGCTGGACAGAAATTGAAGGTCAGAGTGTCGCCCGAATCCACTGTCAAAGCGACTGTGGGAATCGGAACGAATCCTGAAGGTGGTTATGGACTCGCTATCGAACTGGCCATTAGTTTGCCAGAGGTCGATCCAACTCAGGCTCAGCAAGTGATCGAACTTGCACATCAGATCTGCCCCTACTCCAATGCGACCCGAAATAACGTCGATGTTCGCCTGAGTGTGGTCTGAGGATCTTGCTACGACTGAGCGGACAAGCGATTGCGTTTTCATCGCGTGTCCGTCCCCTTCAGCTTCTGGGTCCGTCATTGCTCTTTTGAAGCTAAAGATTTGATTCACGGCCACACTTAAATGCGAGGTTTATTGAATGGAACGTTTTGACGCCATTGTGATCGGCACTGGTCAAGCAGGACCCGCCCTTGCTACCAAGCTTGCCGGCAGTGGTCTCTCAGTCGCCATAGTCGAACGTAAGTTCGTTGGAGGGACGTGTGTCAATGTCGGTTGCTCTCCCACCAAAGCCATGATTGCTTCGGCGCACGCGGCATTTGTCGCACGTAGAGGCGCGACTTTCGGCGTCGAGATCGGTGACAGCATTCGAGTGAGTCTCGCTAAGGTGCTTGAACGAAAGAACGGGATTGTGATGAAGTCGCGTACCGGCGTTACCAATTGGCTCACGGGGACTCCCGGCTGTACGTTGATTCACGGCCATGCCCGGTTTGAGTCTCCTACCACGATCCGCGTTGGAGAGCGCCTACTGACAGCCCCAAAGATTTACCTGAACGTTGGTGCCCGGCCTTCAGTAGCGGTGAAAGGAGCAGAAGCCGCACCGTATCTAACGAGTAGCACCATCCTCGATATCTCTGCCATTCCTGAGCACCTGATCGTGGTGGGCGGTGGATTCATTGGACTGGAATTTGCCCAGATGTTTCGCCGTTTCGGAAGTCTGGTTACAGTGGTGGAGCGTAACGCATACCTCCTTCCGCATGAAGACGAAGACGTCTCGCTGGCTCTACAAGCCATGCTAGAAGAGGAAGGCATCCGCATTCGAACGAATGCGAGTTGCATTGAACTGAATCAAGAAGGTTCATCGGTGAGCGTCGCGGTTGACTGCGGTGATCGGACCAACCGCATCTTCGGATCACATATTCTTCTGGCGACAGGGCGAACGCCGAATACAGATGATCTTGGGCTTCAGACAGCGAACGTGGAGGTTGACCATCGCGGCTTTGTCCTGACAGATGAACATCTTCAGACGAGCTCGCCTAACGTGTGGGCTCTCGGTGATTGCAACGGCCGCGGTGCTTTCACGCATACGGCGTGGAACGACTACGAAATTGTCGCGGACAACCTGCATCATGGAACACGTTCCACAGCGGATCGCATCGGTGTCTACGCGCTTTTCACTGACCCACCCATGGCTCACGTCGGCATGACGGAGAAGCAGGCACGAGCTCTTGGCCGACCGTTGCTCTTAGCGAAGAGGCCAATGGCCAAAGTGGGCCGAGCCGTGGAAAAGGGTGAAACCATCGGTTTCATGAAGGCCATTGTCGATGCTGATAGCCGCATGATCCTGGGAGCGACGATCTTTGGCGTCGGCGGCGATGAGGCCATCCACAGTTTGCTCGCATGTATGTATGCCAAGAAGCCTGTTGACCTCATAAGCAAAGCTATGTTCATCCATCCGACGATCTCGGAACTCATTCCGACAATGCTGCAGGAGATGACGTCACTGGAAATGGCGCACTAGAATTTGTTGTTTCCGAAATCGAGGGACTTTGCTTGGTGCGGATCTAAATTACAAACACTACGATGAGACGGGTTAAGAAAGCGTGCGCGTATTGAACAAATCCGTTTGGCTGTTTCTGTTTTTTCTCCTCGCCTTCAGTGCGGCGGCATATGCCCTTGTAGTCCACAGTCACCATGAGACTGCAGCACTCAGTCGCTTCCTAATGTGGAGTCCCGGGGCTGCCGCGCTTTGCACTTGCTGGGTGCTTCGAATACCTGTGGGTACATTAGGCTGGCACTGGCCTGCATGGCGTTTTCTTCGTCTCTCCTACTTCTTACCTCTGCTCTACGCCGCGCCCGTGTATCTGTTCACGTGGCTCGTAGTCCCGGGTGCGTTTGCCCTAAGAAGCTTTGAGGCTGTGATGGTCGTGCCTTACGGGCTAGAGCACTGGCCTGCCCTGGGAACATTTGGGGTTGCATTGCCGCTGTTGTTCACAATCACTGTAATGGGCACGATGGTCTGGGCACTTGGTGAAGAGCTCGGTTGGCGCGGCTTTCTTTTTCCTCGTCTACAAGAGCAATTTGGCTTCAATGGAGCCTGCCTCATTTCAGGGGGAATCTGGGCGGTGTGGCATTATCCAGGTCTGCTCTGGGCCGATTACAACGCGGGTACAAACCCTGCGTTTGCGATCGGCTGCTTCACGGTGATGGTCGTGGCGATGGCCTTTATTATGGGCTTCCTGAGAGTGCGCTCGCAGAGTATCTGGCCTTGCGTACTTCTCCATGCAACGCATAATACTTTCGTTCAGGGGCTATTCGATGCCTTGACGGCTCCAGTAGGCATGGCGAAATACATAACCACGGAATTCGGTACTGGTTTGGCTATGATGATGATCTGCGCGGCAATACTACTCTTAAGAGAACGAAGGGAGCGAGCAAGCACGAGCACAGGCAACGCAAACTCCGCTGCTGGAGCTGCCTGACTGGCCGGTAAAGATGCCTGCCTCTGTGATTTCGGGGACCAAACTACTTGGATATTGAGTCGCCATGAGGGCAATCGACGCCACAGGTCAGGCACCATCTGTTTAGGAACAGCAAAGCATACAATGGCTATGCGCGCCACAGCTTCTTAAATGTAATGCCTTCGTAATCGTGAAAGTGCCATTTGTCTTTTGCACTGAGGATGTCGTAATTGTTTGCGGAGTCTGCCGACGCAAGGTATTAAGGCAATTCAAACCTCTCTTACAGAAAGGAAATAATGCTTCGACTCAAGCCCTGGCTCGAACGCGACTTCGAATTCAGCACTCCTGGATGGATGTTTCCGCATATTGTAGAGAGGGTGCGTGGAGGACCTTCGCGCTTGGATGAAGCTCTTCGCAATCTCCCAGACGCGAAACTCACGGAACGACTCGAGAACGCCTGGTCGATACAAGAAGAGGCAGGACATTTACTGGATATCGAACCACTCATGTCCGTGCGTCTGGATCAGTTGATCCAAGGCGCGTCTGTACTGCAGGCATGGGATGGCACGAATGAGGCCACGTGGAATGCGAATCACAATGCGCGCCAACTCCGAGATATTCTGGCAGCGTTTCGCAGCAACCGCCGAATGTTGGTTGACCGACTCGATGAGATACCGGAAGAATTGGTCGAGCGTTCCGCCTTTCATCCTCGACTACAGAAACCGATGCGCATCATCGATCTGGCGTCTTTCGTCGCGGATCACGATGATTATCACCTCGCCAGAATCACAGCTGCAAAGCGACAACAATCCTTATGTCAGTAAATATGGTCAACAGTAAAATGTATAAACGATCGACATTGGTGCTTGGCGCAGGCGAACTAGGGATGTCCGTTCTTCGCAGCTTTGCTACCGTAGCCGCAACTGGAACACTGTCTGTGCTGTTGCGACCTGACACCAGCAAGAGCGCAGACATATCCAAACGAAAGAATTTGGAAGAGCTTCGCTCTCTTGGAGTGTCATTCGTTGCCGGGGACCTCACAGAGCTTTCTGTTACCGAGTTGGCGGAAATTTTAAGCCCTTTTGATACCGTCGTGAGTTGCACCGGTTTCGTGGGTGGCCCCGGCACCCAACGGAAGATCGTAGAAGCAGCATTGCTTGCGGGTATAAGGCGTTTCGTACCATGGCAGTTCGGTGTCGATTACGACGAAATCGGCCGCGGAAGCGCCCAGGATCTTTTCGATGAGCAACTCGATGTGAGGCACCTACTGCGCTCACAGACGAACACGCAGTGGGTGATTATCTCGACAGGCATGTTCATGAGCTTCTTGTTTGAGCCGGCATTTGGCGTTTTTGATTTGGTTCACGGTAAGGCGCACGCGCTTGGGAGTTGGGATAACGCTGTCACGCTTACAACGGCTGAAGACATCGGGCGTTTGACAGTTGAGGTGCTGGCTGCAGACCCGCCCGTAACGGATCAGGTTGTGTTTGTAGCGGGTGATACGGTCACCTATGGACAAGCAGCCGACCTGGTAGAGCGGGTTCTAGAAACGTCTCTGACCCGCGAAGTCTGGACCGTTCCGCAGCTTCGAGTTCAACTAGAAAGGAACCCTGAAAACGCGATGGCAAAGTACCACATTGTCTTTGCAGAAGGTCGTGGCGTCTCCTGGCCTAAGAACAGTACATACAACTATAAACATCGCCTACCGGCTGCAGACCTTCGCCAATGGCTGACAGCGAGGCGCAAAGTGCTGCAGAGATCATAAGTCGCTGGGTCTTAAGCTGCCTGCGAGTTAGGTCTTGGCAAGCTGCTCAGACTGATTTATGAGAAAGGGCGATCCGCGACCTTGGATGACTATGAGGGACAATCTGCTTCCTGGGTCAGAGGCTCACCCGTTTAGGAGTAGTGAAGCAGTACGGATCCCTACGCGGGACAGAGCAACCCTAAAGGATGAGTTTGATGGTCGGCCTATATCGGAGCGTAGCGCTCGTGCGCCCCGTTCTAAAACAAACGCTTCACAATGAAAGAAGGGACTTATTCAATGGCACACGCAACGCTCACCAACACATCTCTGGAAGGCAAGCTCGCGCTCGTCACAGGAGGCACAAAAGGTATCGGACGGGCCATTGCCGACCGACTTGCAGTGGCTGGAGCTACGACCATCATCACGGCACGGACAAGTCCTGAGGAAACCATCTCTGAGCACCACCTTATTCTTGCCGACATCTCAACCGCCGAAGGTACCGCTAAGGTGTCGAGGGAGGTACGGGACAAATTCGGCAGTGTAGATATCCTAGTGGACAACGTAGGCGGCTTGACCGCGCCTGGTGGTGGGTTCAGCACCCTCAGCGACGATGATTGGGAAAATGAGTTGCGCTTGAATCTTCTCTCGAGCGTGCGCATGGACCGTGCTCTTCTTCCCGCCATGCTCGAAAAGAAGAGTGGTGTCATCATCCATATTTCGAGCGTCGCTGGCAAGGTTCCCCTTTGGGAGATCAACATGGCCTATGCGGCATCGAAGGCAGCACTGAACTCTTACAGCAAAGCACTCGCGAATGAGGTGTCCAGTAAAGGTGTGCGGGTCCTCACCGTTTCGCCTGGAGGCACCGCTACCGCGCCCATGATTCAGATACTAGAACAGATTGACGGCGCTTCAGGAGCTTCTCCGAACGAGGTTTACAAGAATCTGAGCGACCGTTTTGGCGGCGTTCCCATGGGGCGGATGGCCGAACCCGACGAGGTAGCAGCCTTTGTCGGCTTCCTCGTCTCGCCAGCCGCGTCCTATCTCACAAGTGCAAACTACATGATCGACGGAGGATCAACTTCCGTCGCTTATTGAGCGATTCAGGAGAAACAGAAGCCGGGCTGAGCCATTAAGGAAAGCCCGGTCAACCTTCTAAACAATCCACCTCACGACATACGATGTTCCCGTCAGTTCGGGATTGCTGATGAGACGCCTGCACATGGCGGCCAATCCGCCCGGCATATGTTGGTTGACATATTAGGTTCCCAAACCGTTTTTGCTTTTGAACTAAACTCGAAGATTCGCTTCTCGTAGCCGCCCGAGTTCCTCTGATCCGGAAAAATTATGCGCTTAAAACGATCTAGTCTCGAAATCGCGATGTTCCTCTTTGCGATACTTTCTGTTCAAACTGTTCGGGCGGAAGGTGCCCTGCACCTCACTCTCACTCCCGTCACTGCTTCCAAAACAACTCACTCGGGCGTACAGGTTCTTTACACACTTCAGGATGCCGAGTTACAGCGGACCCGGCTACAGCTCCGATTCGACTCGCTTGAACCGTCACTGTGGCGGTCTACAGATCAGGTTCACGACCTTGAAGTGAGCGACGAAGCTGGCGTCTTGAGCATG
>JAATFH010000529.1 GCA_015655315.1 Terriglobales bacterium | reverse complement strand
TAGCGCACCTCGTCCGCCCCCAGGGTCGAGATGGCGAGATCATCGCGGACATCCTCACGGACTTTCCCGAACGCTTCGCCGAACGTCGCCACCTCCTTCTGCTGTCCCCGGACGGGAAAACATCGCGCCCGATTGAGCTTGAAGAGCACTGGCTACACAAAGGCCGAGTTGTCCTGAAATTCGCGGGAATCGACTCCATCACCAGCGCGGATACCCTGCGTGGATTCGACGTTGCCATCCCACGCTCTCAGCGCGCCCCGCTCGAAGACGATTCGGTCTATATCGACGACCTCATCGGCTGCCACGTCATCGATATCGGCCCCGCCAGCGCCGGAGACATCGGCGCCATCGCCAGCGTCGACCGCGAAATCACCAGCACTGCCCTGCTCGTAGTCCGCGCTCCCGGAAGCAAAGAAGAGATTCTCATCCCTTTTGCCAAAGCATATTTAAGAAAAATAGACCTCGAACAAAAGCGCCTGGAAATGGCGCTCCCCGAAGGGCTGCTCACCATCAACGCGCCAGCATCGAGTGAAGACCCCCAACCTCCCGAAGATTAGCAAGAGCGCAAAGCGCCGAAAATCATGCGATTCGATATCATCACCATCTTCCCCGACTTCTTCTCCAGCATCCTCGCTCACGGAGTGCTCAAGCGAGCCCTCGCCTCCAACCTTCTGAGCGTCCGAACCCACAACCTGCGCGACTTCGCCCACGACCGCCATCGCACCGTCGACGACCGTCCTTTCGGAGGTGGCGAAGGCATGGTCCTCAAGCCCGAACCACTGGCCGAGGCCATAGAATCCCTGAACATCGCCGACCCAGCGAAGGAAACGGTCATCCTGCTCTCTGCCCAGGGAGCGCGCTTCACGCAGTCCACCGCACGCGACCTGGCGAAGCTCGACCGCATCGTTCTCCTCTGCGGCCGCTACGAAGGCGTCGACGAGCGCGTCAACCAACTCTTCTGCGACCGTGAACTTTCGATCGGCGACTACGTCCTCTCCGGCGGCGAACTCGCCGCCGCCATCATCCTGGATGCCACGATGCGCCTCATCCCCGGCGCCCTCGGCAACGAGGCATCCAGTGCCTACGAGAGCTTCGGCCAGCCCGACACTGCCTTCCCCGAGAACGAAGACGGCCCACCCCGCTCCACTCACGGGTCGGGAGGCTTGCTCGACTACCCCCACTACACTCGCCCCGCCGAATTCCGCGGCCTGCCCGTCCCCGACGTCCTGAGCAACGGCAACCACGATCACATCCGCCGCTGGCGCCGCGAACAAGCCCTGGAAAAAACCTTCCGCAACCGCCCGGATCTGCTTCAGACCGCTGATCTAACAGCAGAAGACCGCAAATTTATAGAAAAGCTTAAGCAGCGGTATCCTGAGTCATTCTGAGGCGTAGTCCGCCGAATGAATCCATGCGATGCGAATCGCATCGAGAAAGCAAACATCTTCTCGCAAAAGTCCCCCATAACTCCGAGAGGACGTCCCATCTCCTGCAAACCCCCGCGTTTTCATGTAAACTAAAAGTTCTGAATTCATAAGCAGGAAAGAACAATGTCTATTCATCCAGTCATGCAGCGCCTTGCCGATAAATTGAACCGCACGGACCTGCCTCCTTTCGTCGCCGGCGACACAGTGCGCGTGCAGGTCAAGATTAAAGAAGGCGATAAAGAGCGCCTCCAGGCATTTGAAGGCATCGTGATCGCCCGCAAGAACGGTCCGCAGGGCAGCTTCACTGTCCGCAAGATGAGCTTCGGTCAGGGCGTAGAGCGTATCTTCCCCTTCAACTCCAAGGTCATCGACAAGGTCGAGAAGATTCGTTCTGCCCGTGTCCGTCGCGCCAAGCTCTTCTACCTCCGCGGACTCCGTGGCAAAGCAGCCCGCCTCAAAGAAGTCGAGCGCACCTAAGTCCTCCCACGTTCTACACGATAACGCCCCGGCCAAAAATCGGGGCGTTTGTGTTTTACCGTTAATTCAAATGGCGGACATCATCCTTTGCGTAACGAGTTAAAAGCACAAACCGCCCTCTCGGTCTCTTACATTGCTTTCTGAGCAATTTGCCCCTACAATAAAGGCATATTGCGCAGGAGGCACCATGCAGCCAACCGCCCAAATTCGTACCAGACGGGAACCAGCAACGCTCTATCGCCGCATGGAGAACAAACTCGGTGTCACCCCTCTGCGCTCAGATCGCGACCTCGCGCGCTTGGTCGAGGAGCGCCTCCCGCTCGCCTCTGTCGAATCGCTCTCGAATCACGGAATGAGCGATGAGGAAATCTACAACTGCATCATCCCGCGTCGCACGCTGGTGCATCGTAAGAGCCGTCATGAATCTCTGACCCACGATGAATCCGACCGTGCCGTGCGCATCGCTCGCATTGCGTCACTTGCCGAAGAGGTCTTCGGCGACGACGCAAAAGCCTCGCGCTGGCTGCGAAAGCCAAAGACCCGCTTTGAGGGTCGCGCGCCGCTGGAGTTGTTGCGAACCGAAGCCGGTGCCCGCCTGGTAGAAGAGTTGCTCCTGCAGCTCGATCACGGATTTGTGGCCTGAGCCAGGCGCTGTGATTCTCCGGCGCATCAGCAACTACCAGACTTTGGACGGCGCAGGCGGCCTCTATGTATCCGGCCGCTGGCATACAAAAGGCCACCCGGTCATCTATTGCACCTGGAATCCTTCCACCGCCCTGCTTGAAACCCTCGTTCACATGGAGATCGACGCCGAAGACCGCCCGGAGCGCTTTCAGGTGCTGAAGATCGAAGGGCCCGATACGCTCTCGATCGAAAAAATCGACACAAGCCCGCTCCCCGCAAGCTGGATCGAGGACATTGCCTCCACGCAAAACATCGGAGACCGTTGGCTCTCGGAAAAACGCTCGCTCCTGCTGGAAGTCCCCAGCATACTCGTCCCCGAAACATGGAACGTCCTCGTAAATCCGCTGCATCCTGAAGCCAGTCGGTTGAAAATTACCAGAACATACGAGCACACCTTCGATGCCCGCTTCTTCTAAGATCGGCACCCAGTTTTCCACCGTCATCCACTCCCCATCCAGCGATAAACTCAAGTCAATGCCCCGTGCACCAAAACTTACGCTGGAAGCTAACACCCCAGAGGAAGAAACACTCTCCGCCGCCACCAGGAAGATGCGCATGCTGCGCTCTCTCGTCTGCGGCAACAAGCACGAAAAAGCGGCGCGCGCCCAGGGCTTCACCATCATCGCCGGAGTGGACGAAGTAGGCCGAGGTTCCCTCTTCGGCTGCGTCGTCGCAGCCGCCGTCATTCTTCCCGAGAACACCCGCATCCAGGGTCTGCGCGATTCCAAGCAACTCCTGCGTGAAGACCGTGAGCGACTCGCCAAAATCGTCGAGCAGAAGGCCATCGCCATCGCCATCGAAGAAGTCGATGCCGCCACCATCGACCGCATCAACATCTACCAGGCGTCAAAACTGGCCATGACGAACGCGGTGCTCAAGCTCGCCCCCGCGCCCGACCACCTGCTCGTCGACGCACTCCGCCTTAACCATCCCTGCGCGCAAACCAGCATCATCTACGGCGATTCGCTCTCCATCTCTATCGCCGCCGCATCCGTTGTCGCCAAGGTCTACCGCGATCAACGCATGCGCGAATTTCACGAGCAGTATCCCGAATACGGCCTCGCCTCGCACAAAGGCTACAGCACACCCACGCATCTCGCGGCGCTCGACAAGTACGGCCCCACGCCCATCCACAGAAAAAGCTTCCGCCCCGTTGCGCAAACCTCGCTCCCATGGGACATTCCGCCAGAAGCCGAAATCATCGATGTACCCGTGAGTACGCTTCCAGCCTGATCCTGGGAGCCGTCATTCTGAGGCGCTCTTCGCCGAAGAATCCACGCGATGCGTCGATAGCGTGGAATGCTCCGGGGTTTCGCACACAGCGACATTCAGATTCATGCTCGGCATTCGTTACACTAAAAACATAACAAGCGCGAAACGCCGATCACAGGAGACATGGATTTGCCTTACCGCATGATGTGCCTCACAGCGCACCCCGATGACGAAAGCGGAGCATTCGGCGGCGCACTGCTCATGGCGCATGATCAAGGAGTCGAAACCACTGTCATCTGCCTCACGGAAGGCACAGCCGGAAGCTTCCGCGGCGCGGCCACCAGCGACGAAGAACTCGCAGACCTTCGCCGGAATGAGTTCAGCGCTGCCGCCGCGCTTCTCAACGTCACCTACACCGAAGTCCTCGACTACCCCGACGGCAAACTCGACCAGCAAAACTTCTACGAACTCGCCGGTGTGCTGATTGAAAAAATCCGCAAGTATCGCCCCCAGGTCGTTCTCACCTTCGGCGGCGATGGCGGCGTAAACCTGCACCGCGATCACACCATCATCTCGCTCGCCGCAACTGCGGCCTTTCACTGGGCCGGACGCGCGCAGCTCTTTCCCGGCGCGGGCACTCCGTACGCCCCACAGAAGCTCTACTACTCAAACACGCCGTGGGTCTCCGTCTACAACTCAACCGAAGGAGCAAACGCAGCCGTCGTCCCGTACTCCCTCATCCTCGAACTGGGCCAATGGAAAAAACGTAAGATCGAGGCCTTCAAACTGCACGTCACGCAACACGGAGTGCTCGAGCGCGTCCGTTATTTCATCGATAAGCATATGAACGACGAGCGCTACCTGCTGGCCGCTGCCCGTAACCCGCGTTCTCTCGCTGAAGACGAAGCACTCTTCACCGGAGTCATTGAAGACTGATTCTGAAGATAGCGGCTGTCATCCTCTGAGCTTAGCGAAGGATCTGATTTCCTGGGCAACGGCACGAAAAGGGGTGCCCCATCCTGACAAAGTCAGAGTGGGAAGCAAGAACCCAAACCAACAATCTTTCCTCGTATATAAGCAAAAGGGTGCCCTTCATCTCTTCGAGATCGGGGAGGAACTCATTTCGCCGCCCGCTCCGGCGAGTGAATAAACACATCCACCTGCTGCCCCACATACACAGGAAACTGCGGCGGCGCAAAGCGAAACTCCATCTGCAACACACGCACATCCACGCGCTCTGAATTCGAACCGGTCAGATTTTCTTTAGGCACCATGTAAGGCACAATCCGCACAAACTCCATTGGAAACTGTCGCGTCGAATCGCCCTTCAGCATCGCCATTGCCGTCGACCCAGGCAATACATGCGATGCGTTGATCTCATCCACATCCACGCGTACCATCAGCGAATCCGTATCGCCAAACAGCACAGGCGAAGTTCCCGATGTGCTCGAAAGATATTCACCCACACGGTTGTTCACCTGCAGAATCTTCCCATCCGCCGGCGCATGCACTGTCATCTTGTCCAGCAGCACCCGCTGTTGATCGCGCGTCGCAATCATCGTCTGCAGATTCGCCTGCTGTTCTG
Organism: Terriglobales bacterium; assembly: GCA_015655315.1. Lineage (GTDB taxonomy): Bacteria > Acidobacteriota > Terriglobia > Terriglobales > Acidobacteriaceae > Alloacidobacterium. Next base: position 4,774 of record JAATFH010000529.1, on the reverse strand, counting down.
TGAGCGAAGCCTCGGCATTATGCAGCTGCGCCTCTGCCTGTTTCAGCTGCGCCTCTGCCTGCTTCCAGCGAGCATCATCGGCATCGCGAGTCTTGGCGCTGGTCATGTTCGCCTGGTCGGAAACAATCCCGTCCTTGTGCAGTCCTTCATTGCGATCGGCAATCTGCGCCGCGTCATCAAACGTAGCCCTGGTTGTATCCACTGCTGCTTTGGCGCTGTTCACATTCGCCTGCTGCGTCAGGATGTCTGCCTGCGCAGTCTGCACACTCGCGCGAGCCTTAGCGACATTCGCCTCGGCCTGTTCGACAATCGTGCGCTGCTCGCGGTCATCGATCGTATAAAGCCTGTCGCCGCGATGCACGATGTCGTTTTCCTTTACGTACAACGCACTCAGCTGGCCAGATGTTGGAGGCGCAAGATTGTAGTTGCGGTCTGAAGCTTCCACAATTCCCGTCGCCGCAATTGAGTTCTCATACGGAGCAGTCGGCGGCGCGGCGAGCGCCTTTTCATGCGCTACGCGACGCGCCGAAACCGTCACCCACACAGCAATCAGAGCCACGCCCAGCAGCGGAATGATCCAGCTCAATCGTTTCGTCATTGAACTATCTCCTTAACGCCATCCGATGTATGTCCAGACGCAAATTCATTCTCATGAATCGAAAGAATCCGTCCGTCCAGCATCTCCGCAATGCGGTCGCCGTATGGAAAAATGCGGCTGTCATGCGTCACCACCACAATCGCGCGATCGCCCGTCAGCGCCGTCGAGCGAAACATTTCCAGGATCATCTTTCCCGTCTCGCCGTCGAGCGCCGCCGTCGGCTCGTCGCACACAATCAGCCGCGGCTCCGTAATCAACGCCCGCGCAATCGCCACACGCTGCTGTTGTCCGCCTGAAAGCTGCGAAGGCAGAAAATCCGCGCGGTCTGCCATGCCAACTTTTTCCAGATACGTCCGCGCCTTCGCCACTGCTTCCTCAAACTCCACGCGATGAATCAGCAGAGGAATCGCGACATTTTCCGCAGCCGTCAGCGTCGGCAGCAGGTTGTACTGCTGAAAGATAAAGCCAATATTGTCGCGCCGGAACTGCGTCTTTTCCTGCTGATCGAGTTGGTCAATGCGCGTGCCAAACACATCCACCTCGCCCGACGTAGCATCCAGAATCCCCGCCAGCACGCTCAGCAGCGTCGTCTTGCCACAGCCCGAAGGGCCCACAAGCAGCAACAGTTCGCCGGTGTGCACATTGAAGTCGACATGATTCAGCGCATGCACCTCTGTCGTGCCCACGCCAAATAACTTCGTCACGCCCCGCAAACACGCCGCGTGCGTACCGTTCTCTGTGTCGCATCCATTAGCCACGGAAGACCACCGCCGGTTCAAGCTTTACTACTTTGCGAATGCTGATCAGTGCCGACAGCAGACAGATCGCAATCACAGCCACAAAGCTGACCACCACCATCAGCCACGGTGTCGCAAACGCAATCTTGCTGTCCTGACCGCCAGCGATCAGCCCGAAGATACCGCCAAGTCCAGCGCCCGCGCCGGATCCCACGAGCCCCACCAGCAGCGCCTGCAGCAGGATCATCTTCGTCAGCGTCGCTGAGCTTGTGCCCATCGCCTTCAGCGCGCCAAAGTAGCGTTCATTCTGCAGCGCGAACTGATAGAAGGTCTGCCCCACAATCGACATGCCCACCAGAAACACCATCAGCAGCGAAATCCCAATGCTGATCGGAATCCCCGTGTTCTTCAGGTAATAGCCCATCGTGAGCCAGCGGAACTCCTGCTCCGTGTACGCAGCCAGCCCTGTCGTCGCGCGAATGCGACGAGTCACTTCACTCATAGGTACGCCGTCCGCCGGAGCAGCCAGCACAAAATTCAACTGCTTCCGCTGCTGGGGCGCATACTGCAGCGCGCGGTCATACGACGCATATACAAATGGATAGGAAAAGAAATCGCGCGGCACATCGGCAATTCCCACCACGCGTGCCTGGTTGTCATTCATCTCGAAGACCTGTCCCGGCTTCGGATTGTTCAGCTTCTCCGACTCTGCTCTCCCGATAACGACCGCCTGATCCTGCACCAGCAGTTGCCCATTGCCCGATATCATCTTCGGCCTGCCGAAAAACGTGTCGTTGTCGAGCCCATAGAGCCGCACGGTCTGAAAATTCCCATCCGGCAAATGCGCCGATACCAATTGCAACAACAGCGGCACGGCCCACTTCACGCCGGGAACGCTGCGCACCCGCTGCAGATCTGTATCGAGCAATGGCTTGCTTTCGTCCACGCTGCGCAGTTGCGGATCGCTCACCCAGATCGGTGCGCCGACCACTTCCACAGGGCGAGCCGTGCGTAAAATCAGCCCGCAGAAGATCGATCCCTGCTGCAGAAAGAGAAACGAGACGACAACCAGGCTGCTCACCAGAGTGAAGTATTTGCTGCGGTCGCCCATCAGCATCTTGATCGCAATCCGCCACATCTAGCTCGTTCCTTTCTCGCGCTCCAGCCCGCGCAACCCAAGCGCGGTGAAATGCGCAATATGCGCCGAAATCATCTCGATGTATTCAGGACTGTGCGAATCCACGCCTGCGAGGGCGCGGTATGTGGCACGTGCCTTGTGCGTATGCAGACACTGCCCGATAATCCCCGAGATCACCATGAATGTCCGCATCTGCGGCAGCTCCGGAGCCAGCATGCGAACCAGCTGCTGCAAAATACTTCCCACCGGCTGAAAAAATTCGCGCACGATGCGTTCAAACTGCGCGCCGCCCTCTGTCTGCTCGCGCATCACCAGCCGCATGTGCCTGCTCTCCGGATGCATCAACTCTTCCAGAAAAACCTGCACGCAGCCGCGCAACGCCTCTTCCGCCACCTTGCGCGATTTCGCCTTCAACGCGGCATCCAGATGCACCTGCATCCTCTCCCGCATCTTTGTCGCCGGGACCAGGCACGAGCGCAGGCATTCGTAGTACAGCGCGTCCTTGCTGCCGAAGTGATAATTCACCGCCGCCACATTCACACCCGCTGCTGCCGCCAGATCGCGCACACTCGTCTTCTCATAGCCCTTTTCCGCAAACAACTCCATCGCAGCCTCAATCAGCCGCGTCCTCGCATCATCCGACACGCCATCCCCGTCGCTTACAGACCTCGCCCGTGACGCCTTCCCAATCCTTTTCTTAGCAGCCATTTTTATTTAAACGATCGTTTCAAACAATTGTTTGAATCATAGGCACAGAAGTCCAGAAGCGCAAGAGTTTATTCCCTAGACAAGCGTTAAATTTTCGTCAGGAAGTGATGCGAAGCGGGAAATTGTTCTGTTTCAATTCCTCAGAGTTCGTCATTCTGAGGCGGCAATCCGCCGAAGAATCCATGCGATGCTGGTGATATCACTTGCGTCGCATGAACTCAGGCACCAATTGAACTCAGGCACCAATGCTTTTATTGCGGCCGAAGACTTCGAATGCAAGGTGACACCGTCAGGACTGCATGGATTCTTCGGCGGACTGCGCCTCAGAATGACGGTTGGAACATGCATCCCGACATCACATAAAAAAGAAATGCGCGGATCGAAATCCGCGCATTTCTTCGGGCTTTGGGGAGGGAAACTTAATCGCAAGTACAGTTTTCCAGCCCGCAATACGAACAGCAGGAACAAGGAGCGCCACCGGCAATCGAAGGAATCACCAGCACTTCATCGCCATCTTTGAACGAGTACTTTTCATTCCCGAGAAAGCGAATATCTTCCTCGTTGACATAGAAGTTGATGAACCGGCGGACGTTCCCGGTCTCATCGCGCAGGTGCGCCTTCAGGTCCGGGAACGTGACCTCGATCTCATCCAGCAGCTGCGGAAGATTCGACGCGCTCGACTGAATCTCCTTCGCGCCGTTGGTGTGCTTCTGAAATGCATTCGGCAACAAAACTCTAACGGACATCTACGCCTCCCGATACCAGATCGTTCAATTCCTTAATTTCGTTGATGTAGTTCTCAAAATCCGTCAGCCGTGGACGAATCGCTTCTTCTGTCTCATACGCGCCGGCCAGCACATCGGTCGTCTTCAGCCCGTTGCCAGTGATGCAGGTCACCGTCAGTTCGTCCGGTTTGATGCGTCCGTGCGCGTACAGTCTCGCTGTAACCGCTGTCGTGACGCCGCCAGCCGTTTCGGTAAAGATGCCTTCCGTCTCCGCCAGTTCCTGAATGCCCGAGACAATCTCGACATCCGAAACATCCTCGGCCCAGCCGCCGGTCTCGCGAATCGCGCGCGCCGCATAGACTCCGTCCGCCGGATTCCCAATCGCCAGCGAGCGGGCAATCGTCGAGGGCCGCTGCGGTTCGATGTGATCAGCGCCGGTCTTCACCGCCTTTGCAATCGGGGAGCACCCGGTAGCCTGCGCTCCGAAGAAGCGGACATCTTTCGCTTCCACCAACCCGAGTGCAATCAGCTCCTTGAAGGCCTTGCGAATCTTCGTAATCAGCGAGCCACCCGCCATCGGCACAACCACGTTGTCCGGCAGACGCCAGCCCAGTTGCTCCGCAATCTCGAAGCCCACGGTCTTCGAGCCTTCCGCGTAGTAGGGGCGCAGGTTCACATTCACAAATCCCCAGTTGTAACGGTCCGCAATCTGCGAGGAGAGCCGGTTCACGTGGTCATAATTGCCGTTGATACGAATCAGGTTCGCGCCATAGACCTGCGTGTTCAGGATCTTCGCCGGCTCCAGGTCAGCAGGTACCAGGATGCAGGCCTTCAGCCCCAGCCGCACAGCCTGTGCGGCCGTAGCGTT
>JAATFH010000272.1 GCA_015655315.1 Terriglobales bacterium | reverse complement strand
GCCGGGCATGACGGCGTCTGGTACTGGAAGCAGGCGCGCATCTATGCCGATAAGAAGCAGGAGTGGAATGCGTATTTCTACTACCAGACAGCGGCCTACCTGCTCAGCCCCGTGGACTTCATCTCCAGCCCGAACCTCGACAAGCTGCAGAAGGAAATGAGCAGCGTGCGTCCTGACGGTCTGCCGAACCCGGACCCGATGAAAGTCGAGGCGCACGGAGAAACTTTCAGTATTACGAATATCCACACGGATGGCTCGCTTGGCGGGCTCGATCTTGTCGTGAATTACAAGACGAGCGATGTTTCCGACCCGGTAGCTACGCGCAGCCGCAACCTTGAGGTGATGAAGGCGTTGTTGAACCAGCATCCAGAACTGCGAGAGGCATTCCACGGTCTCTGGGTGTATGCAAACGCAGACAACCAGAGACCTTTTGCGATTGAGTTGCCGATGAATCAAATTCAGTAACATTCATGTACTGACTGCCACATAACCTTAAAAGAAAGAAAGAAGTTCATTACAGATGGCAAACGTGATGGAGAAAACCCTGTCCCAGGCAATTGCGCAGCGACGTGCTACGCCGAGCTTTGATGGTTCCCCCATTCCCGAGGAAGATCTGAAAAAGATTCTTGAAGCAGGATTGCAGGCTCCCAGCGGCTATAACATGCAGCCGTGGCGCTTCGTCGTCGTGCGTTCGGCGGAGCAGAAGCGGCGCCTGCGCGCCGCAAGCTTTAACCAGGCCAAGGTGGAGGAAGCGTCTGCCGTGATCGTTGCCTGCGGTGACGCCGACGGCTGGCGCAGCGGCGATCTGGAAGAGATGCTTCATCTGGGACGCGAAGGCGGCATGCCGGAAAACTATGCCGAGCAGGCCAAGGTCAATATTCCCAACTACCTCTCCAATCACCCGAATTTCCCCATGTGGCTTAACCGCCACGTCATGATCGCTTTCACCACGATGATGCTCATGGCTGAGGTCCTCGGCTACGACACCGCTCCGATGGAAGGCTTCGAGCAGGAAAGGGTGCGCGATGTGTTGAAGCTGCCGCTCAGCTATCACGTCGTCGCTCTGCTGGCTATCGGCCGGCTGAAGGGCAATGACAAATTCTATGGCGGACGTTTCAACATGGCCCGCACCGTCTTTGTCGAAGAGTTCGGCAGGCCTCTGAAGATCTGAGATGCGGCGCGAATATCCAGAGGCTCCGATCATCGGCGTGGGAGCCATCATCCTCCATGAAAATCAGGTGCTGCTCATCCAGCGCGGGCAGGAACCGCTTAAGGGAGAATGGTCGCTGCCCGGCGGAGCGCTCGAACTGGGTGAGACGCTGGAGCAGGGCATCGGGCGCGAGGTGCTCGAAGAAACTGGCCTGGAAGTTGAGCCGCTGCAAATTGTCGAGGTCTTCGACCGCATCGTTCGCGATGAAAGCGGTGCAGTGCAATACCACTATGTTCTCGTGGATTATCTCTGCCGCGTGCGCGGCGGTACGCTGTGCTGCGCCTCCGATGCCGATGCCGCCGAGTGGCTGCGCCGCGAGGAATTGAACTCGCATAGCAAATACCGCATTGCACCTTTCACCGTGGCTGTCATCGAAAAGGCTTTTCAAATGCGAGCTTAGAAACTTCAAAGAAAACAGGGAAGCAAGTACGAAAAAGATCCTAGTTCTCTGCCGATTCCGACCGATGAGAGTGGTGACAGCACCGCGCAGAGGACAGGAACTTGATGAAACGTATCTTGGTTGTAGACAGCGATCCCCGGGTATGCCAGGCAATTCACAAAACCTTGTCGATCATGCCTCATTCCATATCCTTCGCATTTGACGCCGTTACCGCCGTCTCCGAGGCGCGTAAGCAGAATCCGGATCTGATGGTCATTGACTTGAGCTTGCCTGCGGGCAGCGGTCTGCTGGTAGTGGAACGTTTGCGTGCTTTAGCAGCATTTATGCGGACGCCGATGATCGTGATCGCGGAGCGAGGTGCGAGGTTTGAGACGGAGCGCGTCTTTGAGGCTGGAGCGAATGCATTTCTGCCGAAACCCCTGAATCCACATCTGCTGCTGCATTATGTTGCCAGGCTGCTTCCAACGGAAGAGCGCCACGGAGTCTGGCGGGACACTGCTCAGCCTCTGGCGAAATGAGGTCGCGGTTTTACTCGTCTTCTGGCAGGCGAAAATACAGGCCTGAAAAGTAGCGGACACTGTGCGCAGGATAGAGGGTCAATTCAAGGCCCCGTTCCGGCTCGAACCACTCACCGGCGCATTCATAGCCGAGCGCCGCAAATTCTTTCAGGAGCTCGCTGCGGTTACGAACCATCTTCGGCAGAACCGCATCGCCAAGGTATTGAAGAACGACAAACGTCGGTTTCTCCTCTGTGAGCAGAGTACGGTTGATGAGGATGTGTCTCGGCTTGCTGCCCATTCCCTGAAGGATCGCCGCTATAGGCTTCTCCCAGAACTGCAGGGCCCCGGAAACGAGCAGTACGTCGCAATTCTTACCCGCGGAGAGATCGCTGAAAAACGAGAGCGTCGCAGCCTCACGGCTCAACGCCAGCGCTTTTCCTTTCTCAACGATTTCCGGCAGGTCGTAGACGACCCAGTTGGGAGCAGGTTTGAAATCCAGATAATCCTGATAGAGGTAATAAAGATTCCCGACAGAGCCGCCGAGGTCGAAGAGCATCTTCGGTTGAATGCGATTCAGCCAGAAGAGAACCGGGTAGTCGCTCGTGCGGATGGGATACAGGAGAGGAAGCTCAGAGAGGAATTCGGCTTCGTGTCCTTTTGCCTTGAGACTGTTTGCGACCGCCTGCGCCTCGCTGAACGACTTGAATAAGATTTTCTGTCCATTCACAAGGTTCAGAAAGCGGACGCCCGCGGACGTATTCCCTATCGACGTAATGACTTTACGCACGGGATTCAGCCGAATGATCTGTTGAAACAGGCTTAGCGTTATGACTTGGCCCATGGTGGTTGACTCCGCCTTATCGCAAACCAATGAACGTGATGAAATCATTGGTTCGAATGCAGCAGGCAGTTCTTAGACCTCGCCTTTCCAGATGTACGCGCCCTGTTGTGCCAGACCGAGATGCGCCAGCACGCGCGCCGCGAATTGTTTTGCCATCTCCGTCGAATCCACAGGATGGTTATACAGCGTCGGAATGATCGGGAAGATGGTGGCTCCCGCGTCTGCCGCAAGCGTCATATTGCGCAGATGAATTTTGTTGAAAGGCGTCTCGCGCACGCACAGCACAAGCGGACGGCGTTCTTTCAGGCAGACGTCAGCGGCTCTTTCGATGAGGTTCTGTGCCATGCCATTGGCAATGGCCGCCAGCGTTCCCATGCTGCAGGGCATCACGATCATGCCGCTGGATGGATAGCTGCCGCTGGCGATCGCAGCTCCTATATCGGATTCGGCGTGCTGCTGAATCTTTCCTGACGGGTGCCCAAGCAGCTTTTCGACAAGCGCGTTGCGTCCGCTGAAGCGCAGCTCTTCCGCCAGTACGCGCAACGCACTCTCCGACGCAATGAAGTGCACATGCAGCACCCGCGGGTCCACATGCAGCGCCTGCAGAAGATGCTGGCCGAAGATGGCCCCGCTGGCTCCCGTCATGGCTACGGTAAGATTCAGTGGCTCGCGCGTCATCATGCTCCAGTCAAATTAAATCATCTTTGCTGCCAGATCACCGTGCATTGGCAGGTCTGGGCTTGCTCCACATCCTGCGGACGAACTTTGCCAGCCAGCGCACCGTGATGACGGCAAATATGAGGAGACCGCATACGATGCCTGCGGCAAGCAACGGATGTTGCGTCGCCAGCCATGTAATACCAACCGCAAGCATGTCTTCTCCGGTGCTGAGTGCAATATTCGAAACCGGCTCCGGGCTGGGCGTGACTGCCGCGCGCACTGCTGTTTTAGAGCCATGCGCCACCAGCGCGATACCTGCACCCGCTATCGCCGCGAGGATCTGCATCTCGGGGGAAAGCTGTTCGCTTGCGCGATAGGCCAGCAAGGCCGCCACGGGAACACGCACGAATGTATGCAGCGCGTTCCAGACCATATCGAAGGCCGGAATCTTGTCGGCGACAAATTCAATGGCAAATAGAAATCCGCTGATGCCGATCACCCACCAGTGCGCCAATACGTCCAGCCCCACTGGCAGCTCGATCCAGTGAGCATGCGCCAGCAGGCCCAGCGTGAGCAGCGTGGCATAGACGTTGAGCCCGGCAGCGAAACTGGCCGCGATGATCAAGGCGGCAATCGTAGTTGGAGTGAATGCGTCCATAGCTCTCGGCCTCGTATTCAAAGCCGAGAGCATGGTAGCAGAGTTGAAAGAGGGATCCGCTATTTTCTATGGCTGCAATACGCGATCGAAGATCGCATCCACGTTCCTCAACTGTCGGTTCAGATCGAAGGCGCGTTCCAGCTTCTCAGCGTTGAGTTTGGCGGTAATGTCAGGATCGGCATGGATGAGATCGCGAAAAACAAGGTCTTCTTTCCATGCGCGCATCGCATGGCCCTGCACCAGCCGGTACGCATCTTCGCGCAGCATGCCCGCTTCGGCCAGATCGAGCAGCAGTTGCCCGCTGAAAATCAGTCCACCGGTGCTTTCGAGATTCTTCAACATACGCTTTGGGTAAACCAGCAGCTTCTCGACCAGGCTCGTTGTTTTTGCCAGCAGGTAGTCGGTCAGGATCGTCGAATCGGGGAAGATCACGCGCTCTACCGATGAATGCGAAATATCCCGTTCATGCCAGAGAGGGACGTTCTCATACGCGGCCTGGGTGTTTGCCCGCACGACACGCGCAAGCCCGCTGATCTGCTCGGTCGTGATCGGATTCCGTTTGTGTGGCATGGCCGATGAGCCCTTCTGCTTTTCAGAAAAGAACTCTTCCGCCTCGCGCACTTCCGTCCGTTGCAGGTGACGAATCTCAACCGCAATCTTATCCAGTGTCGCTGTAATGATCGCCAGGGTCGAGATGTAATGCGCATGCCGGTCGCGCTGAATTACCTGCGTTGCCACCGGAGCAGGCTCCAGCCCCAGCTTTTCGCAGATGCGCCCCTTGTGCTCGGGGCTGAGATGACCGAACGTTCCCACCGCCCCCGACAACTTGCCGATGCGAATCTGCTCGGCCGCCGCGTCAAAACGCTCCAGGTTCCGCTGCATCTCCGCGTACCAGTTCAGCAGCTTCAGCCCGAAGGTCGTGGGCTCGGCGTGGATGCCGTGCGTGCGCCCGATCGTCGGCGTGTGCTTGAATTCGAGCGCGCGCTTCTTCAATACTTCGATCAGCCCGAGCAGGTCTTCACGAATGAGCACCGAAGCCGCTTTGATCTGCAGTGCCTGCGCGGTATCGACGACGTCGTTCGAAGTAAGCCCATAGTGCAGCCAGCGCGACTCCGGCCCGATCTTCTCCGCGACCGCCGTGGTAAAGGCGATCACGTCATGCTTCACCTCGGCTTCGATCTCCTGAATCCGCGCCACGCTGAAGTCTCCGCGCTCGCGAATTGCTTTAGCTGCTTCCGCCGGAACGATGCCATCTTCGGCCAGAGTTTCGCTGGCAGCGGTTTCAACCGCCAGCCACATGCGGTATTTGTTTTCGTCAGTCCAAATCTGGCCCATTTGCGGGCGTGTATAGCGGGCAATCAACGAAGCACTCTCCTGAGGGATAAGCTATTTATAGTGAACTTCTAATTTTACCGTTTGCGCATCCAATTACCCGTTCACTACACACATCTATGCAAGTAGAAGGGAAAGCAATGGAAGAAGTCGTAACAGTAGCCAATTTCACTGAGCCGCTTGAAGCCGAAATGGCGAAGCTGCGCCTGGAATCTGCCGGAATTGAAACTTTCCTCGCGGGGGAAAATGCCCGCATCCTCGAACCCGGTCTGGGACCGCTGCAGCTGCAGGTAAGGGCTTCCGACGAAGCGGACGCGCTCGCCATCCTGGCCGATCCCGGTACCGATCCAGTGCCCGAGCCGGCCACGGAGCCAGATATATCGTAACGCGATAATATCGTGTTACGATATATCTATGGTCGCTGTCCCGGATCCACTCACAGACGAGCCCAAAGCGGCAAAAGCCATCTCCCCCATCAAGTCTGAGCGGAAGCGCAGTTCCGCTCAGAATCAAGCTGCCCTGACGATCGATGTCGAGCAATTCCGTAAGCTGGCCGAATTCCGCTTCCAGCTGCGCAAATTTCTCCAGTTCAGCCACGCGGCTGCCGAGGGTCGTGGTATCCGCCCGCAGCAGTATCAGATTTTGCTCTGCGTATATGGCATGCCGCCCGAGCTTGACCCGACCATCGCCAACGTTGCCTCGCGCATGCTGCTCAGACACAACAGCGCAGTCGAACTGGTTGACCGCACCATCGAGCAGGGCCTGCTGCGCCGCAGCCCGGACCCGACCGACCACCGCCGCATTCTGCTGCGCGTCACCCCGCAGGGTGAACGCATCCTGGCCTCTCTCGCCGACTATCACATGCAGGAACTGGAGCAGGCAGGCCCTGAGCTGATTCGCGCCCTGCGCCGTGTCCTCAGCATCAAGCCGTCGTCCAGGGAACGCCAGAGCAATGAGTAAAAGCAGGAATTCCGGCCACGCGAATCCGAGGCCGCATTCCCATCTGCGCGACTTCAACGCCGATCCGCGCATGCTGCTGCTCAGCGGACTGGCCCTGATACTCGGCGCCTCCGGTGCGGCGCTCGCCTATCTGCTGCTGCATCTGATCTATGCAGCCACCAACTTCTTCTACTTCCAGCGCCTGAGCTGGCAGTTTGCTTCTCCGGCGGCGAATACGCTGCATTGGCTGGCCGTTTTCATTCCCATCGCCGGCGGCCTCATCATTGGCGTCATGGCGCGTTTCGGCACCGACAAGATTCGCGGCCACGGCATCCCCGAGGCGCTCGAAGCCATTCTGATGAACGGCGCTAAGATCGATGGGAAAGTGGCGATCTACAAGCCGCTTTCCGCCGCGATTGCCATCGGTTCCGGCGGCCCGTTCGGCGCCGAAGGCCCCATTATCATGACCGCGGGATCGGTCGGCTCTCTCTTCGCACAGCTCTTCAAGCTCAGCGCCGCCGAACGCACTACACTGCTCGTCGCGGGCGCAGCCGCCGGCATGACCGGAGTTTTTTCAACGCCGCTGGCCGCCGTTCTGCTGGCCGTCGAGCTGCTGCTCTTCGAGTGGCGTCCGCGCAGTCTGGTTCCCGTAGCGATTGCCGCAACTACAGCGGGCGTGCTGCGCAGGCATCTTCTTGGCAATGGCCCGCTCTTTCCCATGCCGCAGATTGCTCCCGTGATCGAGCCGCGCACCGTGCTGGCGGCGCTGTTTATGGGAGTCATCGCCGGAATCGCCGCCTTATTGTTGAGCCGTGCGGTGTACGCCAGCGAAGACCTCTTCGATGAGCGCCTGCCCATTCACTGGATGTGGTGGCCTGCCATTGGTGGCGTCGTCGTCGGCATCGGCGGGCTTATCTTTCCCCGCGCTCTTGGCACCGGGTACGACGTCATCGCCTCGCTCATCGGCGGCAACACCACGTGGCAGCTCATCGCCGGAGTGCTGATCGTCAAGAGCATCATCTGGGCCTTCTCTCTGGGCTCGGGAACATCGGGTGGAATCCTCGCTCCGCTGCTCATGATCGGCGGCGCAATCGGCGCACTCGTCGGCTTTGCCCTGCCTGCGGTACAGACAGGAGCGTGGCCGCTGATCGGCATGGCCGCTATTCTTTCCGGCGCCATCGGCTGCCCGCTCACCGCTGCCGTGCTCTCCATGGAATTAACTCACAACTACGCCCTCATGCTGCCGCTCCTCGCAGCCTCTGTAGCGGCGCATGCCTTCACTGTTTTATTCCAGAAACGTTCGATTCTGACCGAGCGCCTCAGCCGCCGCGGCTATCATCTGAGCCGTGAATACGGCGTCGATCCGCTCGAAACCGTTACTGTAGCCGAAATCATGCGAACCGGCGAGGAAGCAAGTTCAGCTGCCGGCGCGATCTTCGCCTATCCCGGATAGACGCTGCGCACGGTGGCCGAACGCATGGCCTCGGCGCACGTAACCGAAATGCGCGTTGTGGACGGGACAACAGGGGCGGCGCTGGCTGTCATTGGACTTGAAGATATGCTGCACGCCCGTGCGCGCTCGCATATTCGCGAAACCAGGCAGGAGCGGGTACGCCGCCTGCCGGTGTTCTTTGCGCGATCACGCGCGAAAGGGGCCGAAGAGGACTACGAGTCAGTCTCTTAATGTGGTGACGCCGAGCAGTTCGCTCATCTCTGCATAGAGAAAGCCCCGCCCGGGGCGATACGGCTGCACCCATCTGCCATCGATCACGAATTGGGGGATGGCCCGTTTGCCCACATTCCGAAGTACGTCTTCAGCCGCACCGGGAGTCGTCTCAATATCGATCTCGGTGTAAGAAATGTTGTGTTTATCAAGAAAGCGCTTGGCTTCGCGGCAGTCGCGGCACCAGGACGCTGTATAGAGCAGAATCGGCATGCGCAACATCATACCGGGCCGCGTGCACGTTTGGCAGCCCGGTATTTTGGAATGGTCTTACTCCATCTTCAACTCCCGAGCGTAAAGACAACGTTGATCGTTGTCTCTACGGCAACTGGTTCGCCATTCAGCAGGAAGGGACGGTAGCGTGCCCGCTGAATCGCCTCGGTTGCCGCGCCCTGCAGCATCGGCGGTCCGCTGACGACGTGAAGCTGCTCGATGGCTCCACTCTTCGAGATGATGGCCTGCACCACAACCGTTCCCTGAATGCGGGCAGCCCTGGCTATCGCTGGGTAAACCGGCTGTATCGGCGCGAGCAGCTGGCCGGTTGCGACGCCGGAGGAGATATGGATCGGCCCTTTCGGCTGTACTGCTTTCACGACCGGTGGAGCAGATGGGCCAAGCGTGCTGAACAAGGCGCTGTCGGTGCCGGCTCCTGTTCCGCCGAATCCGGTGTCAACGGCGGTTGGGGGCGGTCCGTAGTCGGCATTCGCAGCCATGTGTTGCGGAATGCGAATTGGGGCCGCCAGAGGATTGTCGATCATGATGGGTTGCGGATGAGATGCTGCTGCGGTCGCTCGCTGCGGCAGGTTTGCCGGGGATGCGGGAACCGATGGAGCCGTCAGCAGCATCATGAGAGCTTGCTTGGGTAATTTCGCGGGGTGAACGAGCGGATAAATTGCCAGCGCTGCGAGCAGCAACGCCTGTAACGTGAATGAGCCAATCGCAAAGCACTTGCTGCGCGTGCGAATGCGCGCGGTCGATTCCATCAGACTGTCTTCGAACATAGTGCCTCCAAACCAATCGAGAGTTGGTGAGCGAGACACCTGCTGCCATAGACACCGTGCTGTCGCGTTAGTTCCCACGTTATGATGTGGCTGTGACTGCTGACGAACTGAAGAAGGTGCTCGGGCTTGAGCCTCATCCCTGCGAAGGCGGCTGGTTTATCCAGACGTGGCGTTCGGAGGAGACGATTCCGAAATCTGCGCTGCCTGCGCGTTATCCTGCCGATCGCGCTGCTGGCACGGCGATCTACTATCTGCTGGAACCGCATACTTTTTCCGAGCTGCATCGGCTTGCTTCAGATGAAATTTTCCACTTCTATCTCGGCGATCCGATAGAGATGCTGCAGCTCTGGCCGGATGGAAGCGTGAGAACCGTTGTCCTTGGGCAGGATATTGGTGCGGGCATGCAACTGCAGCTTCATGTGCCCAGGAACGTATGGCAAGGCTCGCGTCTGCTTCCCGGTGGCAAGTTCGGTTTGCTCGGTTGCACGGTCAGTCCGGGCTTTGACTATGCCGATTACGAATCGGGCAAGAGGGAAGCGCTGCTGCAGCAATATCCGCAGGCGGAAGCGGGGATCCGTGCGCTGACGCACGACTAGCTTTCGTGCTGGGATGACTCTCGGCGCGCGCGGAAAAAATCTCTGAGAATTGCTCCACATTCTTCGGACAGAATGCCTGCTATGACCGGCATCTTGTGATTGAGCTTCGGGTGGTTCAGAACCTCCAGCACTGAGCCTGCGGCTCCCGCCTTGGGATCGGCCGCTCCGTAGACCAGCCGGGACAGCCGGGCGTGGATCATGGCTCCCGCGCACATGGCGCATGGCTCCAGCGTCACGTATAACTCACAGTCGAGCAGGCGGTAGTTGCCGAGAGCGTAGGCAGCGGCTCGCATGGCCACGATCTCCGCATGGGCGGTTGGGTCTACGTCGCGCAGGACGCGGTTCTGACCGCGCGCGATGATCTGGCCCTTTGCCACGATGACCGCGCCGATAGGAACTTCGCCTGCCGCTGCGGCGAGACGCGCTTGCTCAAGTGCGGCCTGCATAAATATTTCATCCTGCATGTGATTATGCTAACGTCTCCGGATGCGGCACGTTCTTTATTCCCTGGCCTGCTCGCTGGACGGCTATATTGCGCGTCTCGATCACTCAGTCGATTGGCTGCTGGACGATCAGGATTACGGGCTGAAGGAGTTCTACGCGAGTGTTGACACGGCTTTGATTGGCCGCAAGACGCACGACTTCATGGTGAAGCATGGGCAGCCTGCGATGCCGGGTATCGCCAATTATGTTTTTTCCCGTAACCCTGCGCCGCCGCAATACGAGAGCGTGCAATGGGTCAGTGGAGAGCCGGAGGCTCTGGTAAAGCGGCTTAAGGAGCAGCCGGGGAAATCGATCTGGCTGGTTGGTGGGTCCGACCTGGCGCGGTCCTTCTTTGAGGCACGGTTGGTGGATGAGGTCTCGCTGACCATCATGCCTGTCCTGCTGGGGAACGGGATACCGTTGTTTTCTCCGGTGTCGGTTGAAACGAAGCTCCAACTCATCGAGGAGAAAAGGTATTCGAGTGGAGTGGTGCACCTGCGCTTCGCTTGCGTGGCCCCAATCCGGACCTGAATGCCAGGAGTCGTTCTTTGGCTGCATGCCTTAGGGTTGAGGCCCTCGCGAGCCTGAAGATGATCTTCAGGCCTCGCGCAGCTGGAAATACCTTTCAAGATTGCTGAGGCTTGTCTGCACTCTCAGGCGGGTTGCTGCTGTGTCATGCAATGCAGCGTGCCTAGTCCCCATACCAGATCTCTGCTGTGAATGCCGACGACTTCGCGCGTGGGGAAGAGGTCGGCGAGAATGCCCAGAGCCTTGCGGTCATTTGCCTCGTTGAAGGTTGGGACCAAAACCAGATTGTTGGCGATGTAGAAGTTGCCGTAGCTTGCCGGAAGGCGCTGTCCTTCAAAGACGACAGGCGAGGGCATGGGCAGCTCGACGATGTTGTAGGGCTCGCCCTTCAGGTTGCGGGCGGACTTCAGTCGGTCGAGGTTTTCTGCCAGCGGCAGGTGGTTGTCGTCGCTCGTGTTGGGCTCGGTGACGGTGACGATGGTGTTCTCGCTGACGAAGCGGGTGATGTCATCGACGTGGCCGTGGGTGTCGTCTCCGGCGATGCCGCGGTTCATCCAGAGAACCTGGTCGATGCCGAGGTAGTCGTGGAAGATCTTTTCCAGCTGCTCGCGGCTGATGCCGGGGTTGCGCTGCTGGACTTCGCTGAGTAGGCATTCTTCTGTGGTGATGAGCGTGCCTGCGCCGTTCACGTCGATGGAGCCGCCTTCGAGAACGACCCGATGGTCTCCTATGGTCGGTTTCCATTGCTGGAGGCGGAGTTCCTTGGCGACGTGGTCGGGGATTTCGTTGTCGAGCTGCCAGTTGTCGTACTTGGCCCAGGCGTTGAATTTCCAGTTAGTGATGGCGGTCGAGGTTTCGTTCTTGACGAAGATCGGGCCGGAGTCGCGCGTCCAGACGCGGTCGGTGGGCCACTGGTGGAAGTAGATGTTGGGGATGTTTGCCCCGGCGCGCTTGAGGATGCCGTCGACGCGTTTTGCGGCGGCTGCGTCGTTGACGAGGATGTGTACGATCTCGACGCGGGAGAGGTGGCGGACGATGTCGGCGTAGACCCAGGGGATGGCCGCGAATTTTCCGGGCCAGTCGGTGGCGTTGTGAGGCCAGGCGATCCAGGTGGCAGCGTGCGGGTGCCACTCAGCGGGCATGCGGTAGTTGTGATCTCTCGGGGTGTCTTGCATTGTGGTTCCTTCTGCTTACTGTCCGGCCAGTTTGCTTTTTGCTTTCCCACCCTTCGCTACGCGAAGGATGGGGCACCCGTTTTCGTGCTGCTCGATGCTTAAAAGCAGATCCTTCCACTTCACTTCGTTCAGTGTCAGGATGACAGACTTTTACTTCTCCAGGGTTGTTGCGTCGAGGAAGCGGTGGACGATGGGCTGATAGGCGTCGATGCGGCGGTCGCGCAGGAAGGGCCAGTTGCGGCGTACGTCTTCCATGGCGCGGATGTCGATTTCGCCGATCAGGATTTCTTCCTTGTCGTGCGATGCCTTGGCGATGATGCGGCCGAAGGGATCAGCGATGAAGGAGCCGCCCCAGAATTCGAGACCGGGGCCTTCGACTCGATTGCCGCGCACGTCGCCCTGCTCGTGTCCTACGCGGTTCACGCTGCCGACGAAGACGCCGTTGGCGATCGCGTGGGAGCGCTGGATGGTCTGCCAGGCTTCATACTGTGCGGTGCCGAATTGCTCTTTCTCAGCTGGGTGCCAGCCGATGGCGGTTGGGTAGAAGAGCACGTTTGCTCCCTGCAGTGCAGTGATGCGCGCGCCTTCGGGGTACCACTGGTCCCAGCAGACGAGGGTGCCGAT